>NZ_BAAKGN010000023.1:0-94848 GCF_059704265.1 Secundilactobacillus sp. MJ173 | reverse complement strand
TATTATAGAATCCGCTATAAAAGCTGATAAAAAATATTGGAACGCACGAATTCCAATATTAATGTCTAAGACAGGTGTGGGGAAAAATCGTATAACTACGTATCAGCTTTCTTTCCAAAAGCATCTTTTAGAAATCTTATGGCTTTCTCAAAAATTTCCCAATTCAGGTAGTATAAAAAAAGCGCTTAATAATTATGCCGAAAGATTAGATGCTGTTAAAAAATTAAAAGAGGAAGTTCAGCCACTTCTCAGTATTGTCGTTGATATTTTAGCGAAGAATCCGACATCTATTCCGGTTGGAGTTGGTGTGATTAGTAGATTGCTTGCTAAAGAAAATGGTTCAGCAGATCAAATAAATATGCTTGTGCAACAGATTGAAATGAAATTAAAAAGTATCCCAAATATAAATTTTTTGCAAATTTGGTTACAACGACTTCTTTTACTTACAAACACTGAAGCAAGCTTTCAAGAAAAAATGTGTCTAGCAGTTAATAATCCCAGCCTACCTATATGGGATTCTCAATGGATAAATGGTGATTACCAAGTACCATCAATTATTGAAACGAGTAAAGTTTCTGCTCTTGAACTAGAGGTTCCAAAAGGTATTTTTGATTTGTTTAATACTTATGATGGGTAATGAAAATAGATAAAATCATAATATTTGCAAGGAACGCTACAACTGCTGAATTGAAACAATAAGAAAAATTCAAAAGCAAGCCATATTTTCGAAGAGAACTAGAATTTATTAATAGACCCATCAAGCGTGCGGACATTTATACAATTATCTAGGAGACTATTGGCTAAGGACATTAGTGTAAAAGCGGTGATAGCATCAGTTTCACTTGTTTCATCGTATAGTTTAGGATCATGAGCGTTTGGGTTGCGATATAAGTAAACAATGGTATTCAAGAGACTCTTTAATCCTTGATATTTACTTTTTTCAGTTTGTTTTTCCAAATAATTATTACGAATTAGTACAATGGGACGTTTAGTTGAAAAACATTCGTTAATTAACTTGTTTCCATCATCTGGTAATTCTGATATTTGACGGATTCTATCAAGTATTCCTTTACTGGCTTCAAAAATTGCATGAAAATAATTCTTTTGTAGTAACTCAGTTCGACAATATTTTGTCACATCTGGATGGATTTTAAGCTTAGATAATTTGTCATTTAAAGTCTGTAAACGCTGTTCAGCTTCAGAAAATGAAGTTGCAGCACTGGTATTTTTCACACTCCCAGAATCGGTAACAGTGTACCCAAAAAATATTAACTCTCCATTTAGCAATTTAATATTATGATTCCATTCCTCTGCATTATCCAGAAAGTCAGCTGGACGCATGATATATTCAATTACGTCAAAGAAGGGTCGTATATTTCCTGTATGATTGCATTTATCGATTATTGATTCGGCTATTCGTTTCCATTTTGTTGAATTAGTTAAAGAGGGGGTGGCTCGGCGGCGCTCTACATCAAAATCATTTAGCTGCAGCTGAACAAACATTGAAGTTATTTTTGAACCAGTAGTTAATTCAGCTAATACTTTTGAAACGTTTTCAATACATTCATTGTCAATTGATTTCATGCAGTATTCTCCTTTAGCCCAATTATCTTACAAAAAAGTATTTGCTTAATATTTAAAGGTAGAAGCCAAGTCCTAGATTCAAGCCTATTGTGGTATCATTTCTCCTAGAATCGGCAATTGTAATAAGAAAAGTGATTGGAAAGTATGATTGAAGGCGCAGAATTCAAGTGCTTAAATTAGGTGGGTTTCACATGGTAATAATACTTTGTGGAGCATAGCACGTTGATTCAGATAAGGTTGAGTTTATGAAATACGATGTCACAAATTACGGTCTTGTTATTTCTTTGAATCATCTGTTCCGGCAGTAAAAGCACACCTAGAAACTGGAAAATTACATTTTCGTAATCCAATCTTTCAAGGCTGATTCGGGTACCGGATTAGTTAAATCCAAATCATCAAAACCATTAGTGATATAACGGTCAGTATATTTGCTGGCTAAGCCATCCGCCAACATCAAGTGGCTGTACATTTGTTCAAAGATAGCACCAGAACACTCATATGTAAAACGTAGCTGGGTGTCTTGAGTTCGCAAGGCTGCTTTATATGCTCCGATTGTTCGACCAGCTGCAATGGTCATCAGCTTAGTCTGGTAAAGTAATTTATTAGGACGTTCCATCACCGAAATTACTTGCTTTTCTTGAACTTTGACCTTGGTTGGAGTAGTGTTAGCGTCTTTCACCGATAAATTCACGCCTATTCTGTTAGCTATTGCTGGTTTAGACTTAACAGTATGGTCCTTAATTAAGTCTTTGTGCTGATTGCGGTGTTGTTTGCGGTAGCCATCCACTGCCCGCTGGTTGTACAGCCACACGGAAGTTTTTTGTAATTGCTGTCGAGAATGTGCAATGATTTTTTCCGTTAATAATTCATTTGCCGCCAGTTCTGCGGTCTGTTCCGGTCTCAATTGATGGCTGTTCCAATCGATTGCTTTCAGTAAATCGGGATATTCCACTTTGCCTCGTCGACGCATGCCATTCAATCGATTAAAAGGCTGATTGAATAAGGTGGCATACTTATTCAGAAACTCTCGTCGTTCATTTTTATGCTTTCTTCCGGGTACCCGTCGTCCTTTCAGTAAGGCCTTAAAGGCTTGTTGATGTTGTTCAATACAGCGATTCGCGGCTTGGTTATCCATAGTCGTTATCCATCCAATCAGCTTTATTATAATACTTAATAGGTGAATTATATCTCATTGCCACTAACAAAAGAAGTTACAAAAAGCTTTTAATCTAATAAAGTATTCATCTTAACCTTCTGAGGAAAATTTGGGGTGAATCCGTTGTAAAAACGCTCTCATTACCATCATTGCGTTTGCATAAGAATGTTCTAATTTTTCAATATGTAATTAATTTAATGAATTATGGATTACGTGATTGATAGTCCTTACATTAATAATTGTGATAGTTATTTTTCCTAGACATGGGACATAACTAAACTAGCGTGCCCCTGAATTCATTGGGTTCACGCTAGTTTGTTGTACCTGTAAATATGTTTGGCTAGTTCTACTTACTTTAAGCAGTTACAATCTTCTCAACAAAATACCGATGGAACCGCGCATCCCCAGTCAACTCCGGATGAAACGCCGTCACCAGCACATGATCTTGCTGAGCAGCTACAATTCGACCATCATCCAAAGTTACCAAAGCTTCGGCAGGTTTTTGAACAGCTGACAGGTAAGGGGCACGGATAAACACGCCATGGTATGGCTTTGACCATCCGCATACCGTCAATTCAGTTTCAAAACTTTCTCTTTGCCGCCCAAAACCGTTGCGTACTACGGTTCCATTCAAGCCATTCAGTAACTCGGGTTGAGCTAACAAGACCAGACCGGCACAGGTACCAAAGACTGGGAATCCCTGTTGGACCCGCTCTTTTAGTGGTTCGAACATTTGCTCTCGCACCAACAGTTTCCGAATCGTGGTGCTTTCACCACCAGGGATGATCAGACCATCGAGATTTTTCAACTCTGCTTCGGTTTTAACGGGGCGTGCTGTGACGCCACACGCCGTTACCATCTTTAAATGCTCACTCACTGCACCTTGAAGTGCTAATACACCGATTATCACGTGCAAGACTCCCCTCTAAATCCCACGGTCAGCCATTTTTTGGTCGTCCGTCAAAGTTGAGATATCGATACCCTTCATTGGCTTACCCAGATTTTCTGAGACTTTTGCGATTAATTCCCAATCGGTAGGGTGCGCTGTTGCGGTGACAATCGCTTTGGCGAATTTTGCAGGATTTTCAGAATGAAAAATACCGGAGCCAACGAAGATGCCATCAGCGCCTAAGTTCATCATCAGTGCAGCATCTGCGGGAGTTGCAACCCCACCGGCCGCGAAGTTCACAACGGGTAATTTACCTAAATCGTGAACTTGTTTCACCAGGTCATAAGGTGCGCGCAAGTCGCGACTGATTGACATTAATTGGTCAGGGTTAGCGCCAACCACATGACCGATCTGTTCGTTGACTTTTTCCATGTGGCGAACGGCTTCGATGATGTTGCCTGTACCGGGTTCACCCTTGGTTCGTAGCATCGATGCACCTTCACCGATTCGACGAAGTGCTTCGCCTAAATTACGGCAGCCGCACACGAAGGGAATCTGATAGTCGTTTTTATTAATGTGATAGTTGTCATCCGCGGGAGTCAAGACTTCACTCTCGTCTATGTAGTCAACACCGATGGCCTCCAGAATTCGGGCTTCAGCGATGTGGCCAATCCGCACCTTCGCCATGACCGGAATGGTGACGGCATCCATGATGGCCTTGATCATCGCTGGATCAGACATCCGTGCCACACCACCAGCTGCTCGGATATCTGAGGGTACTCGTTCCAACGCCATCACGGCAACTGCACCAGCAGCCTCCGCAACCTTAGCCTGTTCCACGTTAGCGACGTCCATGATGACGCCGCCTTTTTGCATCTGTGCCATACCTCGTTTAACCGTAGTTGTGCCTGTTTCTGTCATAATCAAGCCCTCTTCTCTAGAAATTAGTTACATACTAGGGCACAGCGTTTATAATGAAAACAACCAATTGGATGGTAAATTACCCATCCAATTTAATCAAAGAGGGTGACGGTATGAAGTGGCAACTTCCAGGTGGTTCGCAAGCGTTATACATCAAAGTGATGACGTTGATTACGGACGCTATTAATAATGGGGATCTGATCCCAGGTCAGCAGCTACCGGCAGAACGACAGTTGGCGCAGATGCTGTCGTTGAATCGCTCGACCATTCAGCAGGCGTTAAACGAACTAGTTAGCAATGGGCTATTGACCCGCAAACGTGGCAGTGGAACTTGGGTCAGTATGGATAAGTGGGGAATCTTAACTGAAAATGTCAATTGGCGAACGTATCTGGCCGCTAATCGGTTTGGCGATCCCGAGAGTTATTTGCAGCAACTACGGGAATTGGAGTCAGATCCAGAAGCAATCAATCTGGCGCACTTTAATATTCCTAACAAAATGGCGTTATCTGTCTCACTCAATCATGTTTCAGCTAAGCAACTGGCCGAACAGGAGAATCACGTGGACATCAGTGGGGCAACTGATTTGAAGCAACAGTTGATTACGCGACTATCGCCCTTATTGCAACACTCATTTAGCCCGAATCAATTACTGATTACATCAGGTGCGCAACAAGCCTTTTACCTGATTACGCAGGGCTTATTATCCTATGGGGACGCCATCGCTATCGAAAAACCCTCGTACTTTTACCAACTCACGCTGTTTCAAGTGGCTGGTATTCGGGTGTACGGCATCCCGTTGATGGCGGATGGCAGTCTTGATTTGGCTTATCTGCGACAGGAATATTACAAGCACCGGTTCCGTTTCTTGTTCGTTAACCCTAATGGTCAAAACCCAACTGGGCAGATGATGCCGCTGGCTAAGCGCAAAGCCCTGATTAGGATGTGCCAAACGTTGAAGTTACCCATCGTGGAAGATGATCCTTTTGGTGTTACGGATGCAGTATCGGATAATCAGTCGGAACCGCCATTGAAAGCCTTGGACCCTGACAACGTGCTCTACATTGGTTCACTGTCTTCGTTAGTCGGCAATCAAGCACGGATTGGCTGGCTTCTGGCGCCATCGTTTATCGTCAACCAGTTGGCCGACATCCGCCAGCAAATGGAATCTGGCATGAGTATCTTTCCGCAAATTATCGCCAGTCAGTTTTTAGCGCAGCCGGATCTTCAGCAGCAGATTGAACAGCAAGCTACCCAGTTGCAGCAAAAACGGCGGCTCTTGCAACAAGCACTCAAGCCATTTGTTGATCGACACCAGTTAAGCTACCAATTACCGGCAAACGGCAATAGTTTTTGGGTGCATCTAAGCACGACTCATCCGTTAAGTATCACTGACTACAACCAGTTTCTGAAGCAGCGGGTACTGGTCAGACCGGCCTTTTTATTTGGTTCACACCAAAATAATTTACGGGTGGGGTTCGCTAACTTAACTGTTGAGCAAGTCCCACAGTTGCAGGAACGATTAAAACTGATATTTGCAACATTATAGCGGGTAAATGTTTTTTTAATTGTGTCTATCATTTTGAAGCGAATTCGATATAATGGGTATTAATCTAAAGCAGAGGAGCGAGTCTTATGAAAATAATTATTACCGTTGTTGGCAACGACAAGGTCGGTATCGTGGCCGCAGTCAGCAAGCAGTTAGCTGACCTGAACGTGAACATCACTGATATGTCACAGACCCTCATGCATGGTAGTTTTACCATGATGTTAATGGGTGAATTCACCTCCGAACAAACATCCTTTGATACTGTACAGGAGTCACTTACCAAGTTAGGCCAGACTATCGGTGTGAAGATCCACACACAACGGCAAGAATTATTTGACGCTATTCAGAAGCTTTAAGGAGAGATGCCCATATGGAAACTAAGCAAATCCAAGATACGATTCAAATGATTGAAGAGGAACATCTCGATATTCGAACGATCACCATGGGTATTTCACTACTGGATTGCATTGATAGTGATGCTACGAAAGCCTGCCAGCGGATTTATGATAAGATTACGACTAAGGCGAAAAACCTGGTGAAAGTTGCCGAAGCCATTCAGCGGGAGTATGGGGTGCCAATCGTTAATAAACGGATCTCAGTGACCCCGATTTCGTTGGTTGCGGCAGCCAGTGGAAGCGACAACTATGTGCAATACGCAGTGACAATGGATAGAGCTGCCACTGATTTAGGGATTGATATCATTGGCGGTTTTTCCGCTTTGGTTCAAAAGGGATATCAAACTGGCGACCATAAATTGATCAACTCCATTCCTGAAGCTTTGGAGAATACCGAGCGGGTCTGTGGGTCAATCAACGTTGGCTCGACAAAGGCCGGTATCAACATGGATGCGGTACGTGAAGTCGGTCAGGTCGTTAAAAAGATTGCGAGCGTTGATCCGCGAAAATGCATGAATCTGGTTGCGTTCTGTAACGCAGTAGAAGATAACCCCTTTATGGCGGGTGCCTTCCATGGTGTGGGTGAAGCGGACTGCGTGATCAACATGGGGATCAGTGGTCCTGGTGTTGTTAAACGTGCTCTGGAGCAAGTCAAAGGCGAGCCGTTTGACGTTGTGGCTGAAACCATCAAAAGAACGGCTTTCAAAGTTACCCGAGTGGGGCAATTTGTTGGTCAAATTGCTTCTCAGAGACTGAACGTGCCGTTTGGTATCGTTGACTTATCACTAGCCCCAACCCCAGCTCGGGGGGATTCCGTCGCCGAAATTCTGGAAGAAATCGGATTAGAAAGTGTTGGTGCTCCGGGGACAACGGCTGCTTTAGCAATGTTGAACGACGCTGTGAAAAAGGGCGGTATCATGGCCTGTAACCACGTCGGCGGGTTATCCGGTGCGTTTATTCCCGTTTCCGAAGATGCTGGGATGATCAAAGCAGTTGAGGCTGGGTTATTGAGCATCGAAAAACTTGAAGCGATGACGGCTGTTTGTTCAGTTGGTCTTGATATGATTGCTGTACCGGGTGACACCACTGCTCAGACCATTAGTGGTATCTTGGCGGATGAGGCTGCCATTGGCATGATCAATAATAAAACCACCGCCATTAGAATCATCCCTGCCACTGGTAAAAAAGTCGGCGATGATATTAACTTCGGTGGGCTGTTTGGTCACGCGCCTGTGATGAAGGTGAGTGAAAGTCAGCCAACTGATTTTATTGCGCGGGGTGGCAGAATTCCAGCGCCTATTCATTCGTTTAAAAATTAATTTACATTAAACAGCTTATGTTATCTTTTTAACACGAAAACCCCGAGGATAGTTAGTCCTCGGGGTTTTGCATCTAAAAGTTAAATCATATTAATGACTATTTGTGAATTATTAACTACCTTGGCCGGTGACGCTCACGTCTTGGGCAACGATTGTAGGTACAGTATTCGAACCACCGGATTGAGTATCATAATCTTCACGACCACCTAGTACGCCCTTGACAGTAACGTAGTCGTCTTTAACGGCCTCAGTGGTATCTGGATAATAGACCGTAAATATTTCATCTGCATAGTCGTCTGTATATACCAGTAATTCAGTAGCACCACCGTCTTCGCTGGCCTGAAGAACCTGTGCATTTGTGATGTTGTAGGATTCACCCTTATAATCATCAGATTTAAGCAGTTCACCATACGAGTAGGTATTCGAAGCGGCTTCTGTGGCATCGTAATCTGAAGAAGAAATACCCGCTACAGGTTCATTGTTAAAATCACCGGTATCCTCGGAGTCTTCAGAATCAGAAGAATCATCGGCATAATCAGAATCGTCGTAGTCAGAAGAATCATCTGTATCATCGCTACTTGAACTATCAGAACTGCTATTATTATAAGCCGTTGCGGTTCCAGTAGCGGAGCTAGAATTGTAACTGTGAACTGCCAATGCAATAAAAAGGACAACTAGTGCTGCAAGAATAGCCCACATGTGTTTAGTTTTCCGTTTTGCTTTTTTTGACTTGCGTTTCTTGTCTGGTGCAGATAAGAATTCTTTTGTTAAGTTATTCGAAGAGGTATCGGTTTTCTCCTGCTTATCGCTACTTTGAGGAGCAGATGATTCGGCTGATTGGTCGTGCTGCTGATCTTTATTTGAAGCATCAATTTTTACTGGTGGCTGTTTGGTGCCACAGTGCAGGCAAAATTCGGCTTCCATTGGTAACTCTTTACCACATTTAACACAAAGCTTGTTTTCCACTATATATTCCCCTTAATGTACTAAAATAAGTGCGTGTAAAAATATTTCTCATCTTGTCTTCTATCTTTGTTAACTGAGATAAGTAGGGTTAGATGAGTGTAAGAATGAAACTAAGTGAAACATTGGTAATGTATGCAGGTGAATCTAAATCAGAATATCCTTATCCTCTCCATTCCTCTAATGCACCGCAGATCACCGTTTTGAATGTTATCAATCAAATCAGGTAAGCGGCAAATAACTTTGTTTAAAACATACAAAAACGATTAATGAAATCTAAAAATCTGATTCAAATAATAGTATTGGCGAATTAATTGATGTTCATTAACTATTTTAGTTTCTTATCTTTAAATACGTTCATCGTTAGCGTAAGTTTCAAGTATATCAAAATTGAAGGCGAATTTGGGGTACTTTTTTGCAAACAACAGAAATAGATGGAGAATTGAGATGGTCACGCTTTAATTTGTGTGCGGATTGTCATTTGTGTAACATGTAAACGCTATATTGACACGAATTATTAAGTTTACTAATATTAGCAGTGTAAAATACTAGTATTATTAGTGTTTAAAAAAATATCATTAGGGGATGTTTTTATGGGGAGAGTAGTGCAACGATTAATTAAACAGGGGTTAATGGCTTTTCTGCTGGTAGTGATAACAATCGTTGGTGTAAATGCTGTGATGAGTCACGCAACGGTTTCAGCTCAGGCGGCGGTGAAATCTAAAACGTATAAGACGGTGCCTAAGAGTCTCCAGGGAACTTGGTATCATTACGACAAAGGGCATGGTTTGTACAAAATTACAGTCAGGAAAAGTTCACTTTCTTATGGTTATAAGAAACAGTATACGATGCACAATTTGCTGGTGATTAAATACTACGCGAAGCACAAAACCAGCTTTTATAATATCTCCAGCAAGTCAAACATTGGGCCGGGTATTAATTTGTTCTCATACACCATGAAAATTAACGGAAAGAAGCGACATGTTCTTGCTGAACCATCACAAGGTGCTGGAATCAGGCTCTTTGTGTATACCAGTTTTAAGACGAGTCATGTTTATACCGCACCAGCATCTTTGCAAAAACATTTGGCTTGATATTGGGGATTGGAATTGAATTGGGGGGATTCCACAATGAAAAAATTAATCTTACCAGTCACACTATTATCGGTGTTTTTACTTGCTGGCTGCGGCAATCAAAGTGCTAAGAGCGCTAAAAATTCGGATAGTAGTCAAAAAACAGCCAGCAGCAAAGTTGTCTCAAGTAAGAAGTCGTCTCAAAAAGTCACGCAGTCAAGTCAAAGCAGTAGCAGTACAAGCAGCGTTTCCTCATCAAGCAACAGTTCATCTTCACAGGTGACGAATGATAGTACGATCGTTAAACAGTTTGTAATGGGTCGAACGTTTTCGATTCAGCCAGAATTATATAATGGTGAGGATGTTACTAAAGCTATGGACGAGCAGAAGGCACCACAGAATATCGTTCATGACTATACAGCTTCAGTAACTTTTGATCATCCGTCACAGGCGCTGCTCAAGTATATTTTGGAAGTTCATCCAAGGCATACGCACTATACAGTCAATAATGGGATACTCAAAGTTGGCAAGTACAGTATTCCTTATGCTGTCAATGGCAAATCTGTGACTTTTCTGCCATGGAAGGATTCGGATGGGCAGGGAGGTACGATTACTTATAGGTTTATGAGTAACTGAGTTTGAGAAATTTAATGCAAAATAGAGGCATACGTTGGACTAATAAAATCCACGTATGCCTCTATTTGTTTCGTGCTTATTTAAGTTAAATTACCGCTGAATCATCCGGTAGTTTTCGTCGTAGAACTTACCGTTACGGATGTCATCAGTCATGCCTTCGTATGGTTCTGCAGCAATCACTTGGTCGTTATTTTGACCAGCATCGCCAATGTAAGTGATATTAGCGAATTCTGGAACGACCATCTTAGGATAAGTCTCGTACTTTTCGCGGGATTCTTCCATTAAATCAATGTGTTCGTTTTGGTAAGTCACGGTGATTTCTGGATGATCCTGAACCCACTTTGGGAAGAAGATGGTGCCGTTCAACTTATGTTCGTTGGGAACAAAGTCTAACGCAACATCAGTCCCAGTTGGTTCTGTCCAGGCAATTTTGTAGATGCCGGCAGTCAACAAGTTGATGTGAGCTTCTTGATCGGTTACCCAACGACCGGCAACCATGCCGCCGTGAATCCGGTAGTCAACGGTATGATCGTTTTTAGCGTACCATTCGTATTCCCAGCCGTTATCGTAAGTGTAGATGAAGTGGGTGCCCAAAAAGTCATCCAAGGTTTCAAAGTGTTTGTCCATGTGGTTTAAATTAGCCATGATCGTTTCCTCCTGTAAATTCATACATGTAATTAATTACATGTTTTAGTTGACTTGATTATGGTATACTTATCTCATTCAAACGTCAAGGAGAAATATTTATGGCTTTGCGTAATGTATTACAGTTCATCATTTTAGGCTTACTAGATCAACAACCGTTGACCGGTTATGAATTAACGAAGGCCTTTGATTCAGATATTGGCGAGTTTTGGTCCGCTAATCATAGTCAGATCTATCCCCAGTTGCGGCGCTTAGAGCAGTCTGGCCAGATTACTCACGAAGAAGAAGTTAGTGGTGAAAAATTGGCACGGAAACGGTACGCAGTTACAGCGAATGGTCGCGGTGCTTTAAACGATTGGCTTTCTGCTGAAACCGAACCGACCGTTGGCGGACGAGACGAATTTGCGGTGAAGATGTACTTTATTAAGACACCCGATGATCCTAGGCTGGCACACATGCTGGCAGCACAGCTGAGGTTTCATGAGCAAAAATTGGCCCATTTAAACATGCAAATGAGCCGCAAGTTTCCTAATGGGCAAAATAATAACGACTATGGTCACTATTTAGTGCTTGATCATGCCATTCGCCGAGAAACGGCTTATTGCGAGTGGCTAGAGTCGGCTAATCCTAATCAATAGAAGCAAATCTATACTTTCAATTAAGATTAAGGGCTAAATCTTTACGAATCTTCGTGAAGGTTTAGAATAAACTATGCAATTGCATACAATTGTGTTAAACTGCTTTTACCTTAAATAAATCAAATTGTAATTTCAGCAACGTTAAAGGAGAAACGAGCATGACAAAAACGGTCATTATCACTGGGGCTAATTCTGGCCTCGGTTTTGAAACCACGAAACAAATTGCGGAGAAGGGCACCGATTATCAGCTGATTATGGCCTGCCGAAACATGGAAAAGGCGCAGGCAGCAAAGACCGAAATTCTAAAACAGGTTCCTGATGCTAATCTGATTTGCCTTGAACTGGATACGTCGTCATTAGCAAAGGTCCGCGCATTTGTTGAAGCATTTAAAAAACTAAACGTACCGCTTTACGGCTTAGTCTGCAATGCCGGAATTGCTGGTCGTACAGTCCACAAAACGGATGACGGTTTCAGTGATATTTTCGAAACCAATTATCTTGGTCATTTCCTGCTCACGCAGCTGTTACTGCCATTGATGGCGGATGATAGCAGAATTGTTACCGTCAGCAGCGAGCGTCACGACACCCCACTTAAAGGCGTTGCTTGGCCAGGTGTAGAGGCGTTGGCATATGGTGATTCGCAGGTCGACAGCCAAAGTTATCCATTTTCAAAATTATGTATGATTTTATTTAGCTACGAACTAGAGCGTCAACTGGCTAATGCCGGTAAAAAAATCGTGGTCAATACAGTGAACCCCGGTTTGATGATTGAAACTGGGTTATCCAAGAACAAGTCACGTTTCACGCCGGAAGTGGTTAAACAATTTGCCGATATTATTGGTACCGCCAAGGATTCTGGTAAGATGATTACGGATTTGATTTGCGATGACAAATTCGCCAAGGGACCAACCCGGTATTTTGACCGGAGTAGTGACAAACCCGTTGCTTCGTCAAGGTTGTCGCATGACGAGCAAGTCCAACAGGAACTCTGGGACTTCAGTATGAAGGCTGTGGGTTTGACTAAATAAGTGCATCATTCGTTTTATAGCTTGAATAAATAGGCAATCACTGTCACTCGAATTTGGGTGGTCAGTGGTTGTCTATTTTATCGATGTGTTATTATTAAAGTAACATCATGATTTAACCGTTAAAATGAGTCAGTTTGATATGGAGGTAACATGTATGAATTATTTAGTCACGGGTGCAACTGGGCACCTAGGTAGTAAAGTCATCGCAAATTTAATCAAGAACGTGGGCACTGATTCTGTAACCGCGGCAGTTCATACGCCTGCCAAAGCAACCGCGCTGAAGGAGCAAGGTGTTAACGTTGTCCCGTGTGATTACTTAGATGTAACAAGCATGACGAATGCTTTCACAGGTCAAGACGTGGTGATTTACATTCCCAGTAAAACTTATGAGGTCCTGCAACGTATCACGGAATTTGAAAATTCAATCAAGGCGCTACAAAAGGCCAAAGTGGCCAGTGTGATCTTTGTTAGCTTTTATGCTGATCAGGAAAACAATCCCTTTGTCATGTCACCATACTATGGTTACGCGCCACGGAAATTAGCGACAAGTGGCTTGCACTACGCGGTGATCAAGAATTCATTGTATGCCGATCCGTTAGTACCTTATCTACCTGAATTAATTGAACGTCAAAAGCTCATTTATCCTGTGGGCGATCAGGCCATGAGCTTTATCACATCGGCTGATAGCGCGGAGGCCATCGCAGCCTTAGCGACTCAGCCTAACTTACGGGACGCTGGTCAAAGCTATTTGTTGACGCAAGATAAGAGTCTGACCATGCCTGAACTGGGTCAAATCATGACTAAGGTCACTGGTCATACCATTGGTTATCAGCCAGTGACCACAGCAGAATTCGGCCAAATCTATGCTGATGAAGGCGATGGTGAAGAACTTGCCAGCATGTATGCCGCTGGGGCGTTGGGTTTGTTTGATCAGGTAACACCGGATTTCAAGACGATTACGGGTCATGCTGCTGAAGATATGGCTAGTTTTTTGGAGCGAAACTATGTTGAAAAATAATTAGATAATTTAATTTAAAAAGCACTGCCACGAAAATTAAAGCCCTGCATATCATCCGGAGTTGAGACAAACAAACTATCACGGTCGGGGATGGTTTGACCAACGTAATATGGTAAGCCACAGTTCGCAAAGGAAATGTAGGGGCCCGCCTCATACATCACGATTTCAGCATCCTCATTAAGCCGTCTTAGCCGAGTTGCAACAGAGGCACCACCAGCGACACCACCAACAATAATGATTCGTTCAGACATGTTTTGTTCCTCCTTGTGAAATTCATAATTAAGCTTGAAATCATTATACCCTATGACGGTATATTGTCAATATTATTGATTAATACCAATTATACAGCAAAAGTCGAGTTAGTTGACTATCATACCCTATATAGGTATACTTAATTCTAAATTAATGAGAGCAGGTGTTTTTAATGTCAGTAAAACCAATTAATGACCAAAATTTTAACCAAGAAACCGATTCAGGAACCGTCGTGATCGATTTTAATGCAACGTGGTGTCCACCATGTAAGATGATGAATCCGATCGTTGAAAAAATGGCTGATGAGCTGGGCGATAAAGTGGCCTTTAAATCGCTGGATGTCGATGAGAATCAACAAACAGCTGCCCAGATGCAGGTTCAAGGAATCCCGACTTTCATCGTCAAAAAAGATGGTCAAATCGTTGACCGAATCGTGGGCTTCACGCCAGAACCAGCCTTCAAGTCAAGACTGTCCCAATACATTGACTAGATATGATATAGTGGTATCAAGTAATTTTTAGGGGGAAACGCTCATGGCATGTGATCCAAAATTAATTAATCGACTGAAACGTGCTGAAGGTCAGTTGCGTGGCATTCAGGCCATGATGACTGAAGGCCGGGATTGTGCTGAGGTTGTTACCCAGTTAAGTGCGGTAGAAGCTAGCGTGAAGCGGGTGATGGGCATGATCATTACCGAAAACATTTCCCAAAAAATGACGGAGACGCCAGATGAAGCGCTACAGTCATCCTTGAAGCTGATTCAAAAACTGTAGGTGACTGAGAGTCGCTTGCCATCATTAAAGAACCGGATCATACCTGCGTAGGGCGTGATCCGGTCTTTTGTGTACTTGGCATGTTCGGGCGCAATGAGTTTGTGATTTACGCCAAATTTGATACAATAACTGCAATAAGGCGATTGAGTCGCCACAGAAAGGATGAACGTATATGTTGGGCATTGTAATGGGCGTTGGGACGTCACTGGAGGACTACAGAGCTTAGTCCTCCGCGGTTATGGAGGACAAAACAATTAAATTAACAGAATATGGTGCTAACGAGGCACACAAATTAACGGCTGGTTTGAGTTTGGCGCGAGTGATTGCCACCAGTCATCAGCAGTACACAATTGTGACTGATCAGGGCCAATTCCAGGCGCAGATTGCTGGTCGACTCTTGAATTTTGCTACTGACGCGGCAGATTTTCCAACAGTGGGCGATTGGGTACAGGTACGGTTACCGGAGAACCAGACGGATGTCGCAACGATCGAACGGCTAAATGACCGCACCACCGTTTTTCTTCGGAAGACGGCTGGTCGGCGGTCGGCTGCACAATTAGTGGCCGCTAATATCGATTGGCTGTTGTTGTGTATGGCACTGGACGCGAATTTTAACGTCCGGCGATTAGAACGTTATTTAGCCATTGCGGCAGCATCGGGTGCGCAGTCAGCCATTGTGCTAACTAAAGCCGACAAAACGACACAGCTGGCTGAACAGTTGGCGGCTGTTGCGGAAGTCAGTGGCGACGCGAAGGTGATCGTCTGCGATGCCACGCGTACTGCAGGGATGGCGGAACTAACTGTATTCATGCAACCCGCACTGACATATGCTTTTCTGGGTTCTTCAGGCGTGGGAAAAACCACGCTGATTAACCATTTGATGGGCACGTCCAGTTTGGCAACCGCAGCGGTCCGCGAAACGGATGATCATGGTCGGCACACGACTACTGCACGGCAACTTGTTAAATTACCTAATGGCAGTTTAGTGATCGATACGCCGGGAATGCGCGAACTGGGTTTATTGGACGCTGACTTAGACACGACGTTTGCGGATATTACTGAACTGGCGAAAGACTGTCGATTCAACGACTGCACACACCGTCAAGAACCTGGTTGTGCGGTGCAGCAAGCAGTTGCGGATGGTCGGCTTTCTGAAGCACGATTAGCCAGTTATCGGCAACTGCAAGCGGAACAGTCGAATAATCAGCTCCGTGGTAAAGCAAGGGAAAACGCCAAGATTGATCGCATGTTCGGCGGGAAAAAACAGATGAAGGCCTTCATGAAAGAAGTTCGCCGAAAACGAAAATAAGACTTAAATAAGTGTTAATTGATAACTCTCATGGTATTGGCCGTGAGGGTTATTTTTTGTTGACACATGTGCTACCTGTTGTTATTATATACTGGTACATTGTATTAAAGAGTAGTCGGTGAAAGCTGGCAAACGAAACGTTGATTCAGGCAAACTATATAGTATTACAAGGTAGGTGAGACGATTGAAAGGGTTAACCGAGTTATTAAAGGGCGCATTGGAAGGTATCGTTCTTCAACGAATCAGTCAGGGTGAGACCTATGGCTACGAGATTACCAATTACCTGATTGATCTGGGTTTCGAAGACATTGTTGAAGGCACGGTTTACACGGTATTATTGCGTTTAGAGAAAAAAGGGTTACTGTCAGTTGAACGTCGAAAGTCTGAGGTGGGGCCGCCACGGAAGTTTTACTCGCTTAATGAAGCAGGTCAGCAATATTTAAACCAATTTTGGCAGAAATGGGATTTTCTAACCGACACCATGGCAAACTTAAAGGAGCAGCAAGATGACTAATTTATTGAACAATATCATTGGGGATAAGAAACGTTATAAGCAATTCAAACAGGATGTGAACGAACTGCCTAAGCCGTACGCGCAGACACTCACTGCGTTACAGAATTACATTTGGAACTTTGCTAAAAATGGCGCTATGATGGATGTATTAGAAGAAATTTTACACATGTTTCAGGAGAGCGCTGCGGAAAAGGTACCTGTGAAGCAACTGATTGGCGATGATCCGGTGGTTTTTGCTGAAAATATTATGGCACAATATCCAGATAAATTATGGTTGGTCAAGTACCGGACGCGGTTGCGTGAACAGGTTAAGAAAGCAGAACAACTCAAGGATTAAAAGAAGATTATGCGGTCGACAAGGTGAATTTGGATAAGAATATTAACTGTGCAATAAAGAGCAAACCAATATCGCAGATTGGTTTGCTCTTTTTGAATAGATAAAATTACATGACACGTCTATATTGAAAACGTGTTTATAAATTGGTATATGCTAAGAATGCTGCGACTGAATCATTTAATGGTTGCTTTAAATAGCACCAGCCCATGCTCATTGAGGTTGTGAGCTGACTGTTAATACTGGCTGATATTAAATTCAAATTATTCTTTGGAATCTGTGACGCTGGCAAAATAGTGAAGGCAGCTTCCATTGATAATTCTGTTAGTAGAATATCAACTGAAGTGCAAGTTTCTATTGGGCCGTTGAAGTGGGCTTCGTTTAATAACGCATTAGTTCTCCTGGTAAAAAAACCAGTGGGACCGTTCAATAATTTCAAAAAGGTGAAGGAATTAAGTTGTTGCAAATTAATTGGTGATTCGAATGATTCCAAAAGCGATTTATTGACCAAGACAACCAGTTGATCAGCGGCTTCCTTACGCCATCCAAGCTTCGTTTTTGTTGAATCAACAATACCCAGTCCAAGGTCAGCCTTACCTGATAAAACATCGTTAATTGCATCGCTTGAATAGCGTGGATTCAAACTAACCTTGATACCCACAAAGTTTTTTTTAAAGTTAATGACTTCATCGATATAGGTTTGAAATTGTGGAGAAACATACATTGAAACCTTTAGAAAACGATCCTCAGAATGTTTAACTTGCCATAAATTAAGCAATGTTTGTTTATATTCAGCAAGCATTGTTTTTGCAGAAGTTAAAAAAATATCTCCGGCAGGGGTTAATTTGACTGAATGATGAGTTCGAATTAATAATTGCTGGTTAAGTTCGGTTTCCAAGCTTTTGATTTTAAAACTTATTGATGGTTGTGAAATAAAGTTCTTTTGGGCTGCTTTAGTAAAGCTTAGACTTTCCGCGACATCTACGTAATATTTCAATGAATCAAAGTCCATGGTTACACTTCCTTGTTATAAAAATCACTTATAACGCATGATTAGTATCTCGTATTTCCAACTGAAAGTAAACGCTTTTATACTAAAACTGTAGTCAAAATAATGTTTCTAGGAGGAAGAATCCATGCTTAGAAAATCAGTTTATTGGCCTTCAGCTGGTGTAGCTGAATATCATGAATCAGAAACTCGTCCAGTTAAGGATGATGAAGTGTTAATTGCTAATCATTATTCATTGATTAGTCAAAGTAGTGAGCACAGTTGGTTTGTTAATGATAAAGCTCATGTCGTTTTAGGAACTACTTTTCCGTTTATCCCTGGATACAGTGCGGCAGGGTATGTGGAAGAAGTTGGCAAGAATGTGACCAAATTTAAACCAGGAGATAAGGTAATTGGGGCACCAGTGGTTGGAGCACACTCTAATTATACTTATTCTGATGAAATTAATACGTACAAAGTACCAGACAATGTTGCTCTGGATGATGCTGTTTTCTACAATCTTGGAATGACTGCTTTGTTCACCCTAGATAAGGCTGCTTTGAAACTAGGTCAATCCATTGCGATTATTGGTGCTGGTGTTGTTGGTCAAATTGCCATTCAAGGTGCTAAGGCCATGGGGCTACATCCAATCGTTGCATTCGATATCCAAGAACAACGGCGGCAAGCCGCCAAAAAAGCTGGTGCAGACTATGTGTTGGATTCAAATGACACAGAAGCGGTCGAAAAACTCATTAAAACTTTGGGTGGCGTTGATGGTGCGGTAGATGTTTCTGGTAGCAATGCAGGGATGAACTTAGCAATCCACCTTGCAAAGTCTTTGGGCGAAGTTATCTTCTGCACTGCTAACAATGATGACCAAAAGTTGCGTTATGGCGAACTCTTTATTAAAAATCTGACGATTAAAGGTGATTTTGTTAATACTGAGTGGGACCGTCAGCGCAAAGCGATTGCTAATTTCCTGTGGTTATTAAGCACTGGTAAAATTACAGCTCCGGAACATGCGGATACGGTTTATGAACCAACGGATGAGAACATCAAGATGCTCTATGATAAGGTTCTCAAACATGATAATACAATTAATAATCCAATCTTTAAGTGGAGAGACTAATTACAATAAGGAGGATAAGGTCATGAAAGTTCTAGTTACGGCTTCATTTGGTCATATTGGACAAACAATTATTCCAATGCTAGCAAATCAGCATGTTGAGGTGAGAGCGGTCGATCCTGACCCGCAAAACGTCAGCGCTTTGAAAGAATTAGGTGCCCAGGAGGTAATCGTTGGTGATTTACGCCGTGATGAAATTATCGATCAGGCAGTAGATGGCGTAGATAAAATCCTGTTAATTTTACCCGATGCGTTATCTGGCATGGAACCAATGGCAATGCGATTGATTGATGCGGCTTCAAAATATCACGTGAAGCACTTTGTCTTCTCCTCGTGTCTTAATACGGTTATGGAACTTGTTCAACACTGGGAAAAGTATGAAATTGAAGATGCCTTGATGGGATCAACCCTAAACTATACGATAACCAAGCCTAGCGGGTATATGGAAGGACATTTCCCATCTGGCAAAAACAGTGTGTTTGAGACGGGAACCTATACCACGTTTATTAAGGTCGATCAGCCTTCTAATTTGATTAGTCTCAAAGACATTGCTGCTGCCAATGGTAAGGTGCTTTTGAGCGACGATGAATACTATGGTGCTTCCCTTGATTTGTGTTCAAAGGGAAATCGAACATCCCGCGAATATGCTCAAGAAATTTGTGATAAGACCAATCAACAGCTAAAGGTTAATATGATTCCGGTACCTGAATTTCCAACAGTTCATGCTAATGATCAATTCGGCAGAATAGCTGCGTATCACGGTAACCATCCGTACAAAGGTAACCCATTAGATTTTAACGCACTGATGGGGCGTCCCGCCAAGACATTCAGCGAGTATGTTGATGAGATTGTTGCTGGTATGAAACAAGCTACGAACAAATAGATTATTTTTGAAGATTAGCTATCACTATATACACGCTTTAAATGTTAATGATATATTGGTACGGCTCAGTTTATTCTGAGTCGTTTTAGTGTGCTTAATTGAGTTATAAATAGTACCATGAGATTAGATAGTAAATCTTTCAAAGGAGCACACAAATATGCAAGCAATCAAAATTTCTGGACCATGCGAAGCAAATGAATTACAGCCAGTTGAGGTACCGACACCGCAATTAGTTCCAGGTTTCGCTTTGGTTGAAGTTAAAGCTTTTGGTGTTAACGAATCGGAAGTTACCAGCCGAAAAGGGGAATCTTCAAGTGATTTTAAATACCCTCGCATTTTAGGCATTGAAGGTGTTGGGGTGATCAAAGAAGCGGATCCAGCTTCCAATTTTCAAGCGGGTCAAAAAGTGGCCATGATGATGACGGGGCTTGGTCGTGCAATCGATGGCAGTTATGCGCAATACTGCCTGGCGCCCAACGAATCATTAATTTCACTGGAGACGAATCTGGATTGGTCAGTTGTGGGGGCTTTGCCGGAAATGCTGCAAACAGCCTATGGTTCCTTGAGTAAGGGATTAAACGTTGTTGCGGGCGATAAAGTATTGATTCGCGGCGGTTCTTCCACAGTAGGGTTAATGGCCACGGTTCTGGCTAAAGATATGGGTGCTGAAGTGATTGCGACGACTAGAAGTCAGTCCAAAGTGGCTACTATGAAGCAGTTCGGCGCTGATGAAGTGCTTATTGATGATGGGCAGCTTGCTGAAAAACTTTCGGCTAGTGTGGATAAGGCCTTGGAGTTAGTTGGTACAACAACGCTATTTGATACCTTTGGCGCAGTTAAACAAACGGGTAAGGTATGCTTCACCGGTGGTTTGGCTGGCGGATGGGAAATTGAACACTTTTCGCCATTCATGATTCCTGCTGGGAAGTTCTTCACCAGTTATGCAGGCGAGGCGATTGATTTATCCACTGACGTTTTTAACCGCGTTTTGAAAAAGATTGAGGCAAAGCAGATCCAGGTGCCAATCGCGAAGGCTTATCATGGCTTGGCATCCGTTGGCGAAGCGCAAGCCAACCTTGAATCAGGCAGCTTCATTGGCAAACACGTGGTGGTATTGGATTAGTGTGAATTCAGTTGAAACTAAAGTGAGTATTGAGACAGGCAGATATGCCTGTCTTTTTGATATTCGTGAAATAAACATCGCCTAATTGGTTGTTTGCGAGCGCAACTAATTGATGATAAAATATGGACATTAAATAACAATTTTTATCGTACTAAACCAAAGGGGGTTGATGATATGATCGATACCGGCGATGATTCATTAGTCAAATGGCTGGTGATTGCTGGGCGGCAAGTGAGCCAGCATCTGGGTCAGCAGTTGGCGCAAATTAACGTCAGTGCCAGCCAATATTATTATCTGTTAAAAATCCACGATAACCCGGGACTAACCCAGAAGGAACTTATTGAGGTTGAATTCATTAATCCCAGCAACGTTACCCGCGCGATCAAGCAGTTGGTTGATCAAGGCTTAGTCAGCCGACACCGTTCAGATGCTGATAAGCGGGCTCAAGTATTGCAACTGACGACGGCGGGACAGAATATGTACCCGAAAATCAAAGCTATTTTAGATCAAGAAGAAGCCTTATTTAACCAAGTGATTAAACAGCGGTATCCTGATTTTGATACGAAGCAATTAGTACCGATTTTACAGTCTTTTGCCCATCTTCACGGAGATACTGATAAACCATCAAACGAAAGGAAGCCTTCAAAGTGAAAGCCATTGTCATTGAAAAAGCTGGTGGACCAGAAGTTTTAAAGTTAAAGGAAGTGCCAACGCCAAAGGTCAAACCAGGCTGGAGTCTGGTCCGTGTGAAGGGGTTCGGCATTAATCATTCCGAAATCTATACCCGTAAAGGTGAGTCACCAACCGTTAAGTTTCCACGAATCCTAGGTATCGAATGCGTCGGTGAAGTCGCTGATACCACAGAGCCAGACCGTCTGCCTGTTGCTCAAAAAGTGGTCAGCATCATGGGGGGCATGGGTCGTGAGTTCGATGGTGGCTATGCGGAATATGCCTTGCTGCCAAACGAGCAGATTTATCCCGTTAACACCAAACTATCTTGGCCTGAATTAGCGGCGGTTCCTGAAACGTATTTTACAGCTTACGGCTCACTGAAAAATGCCCATATCGACACGGCTAAGAGTCTGTTGGTTCGCGGTGCCACAAGCGGTGTGGGGAGTGCGGCTATTAAATTAGCTAAGGCTATGGATCCTTCAATTACCATCACTGGGAGTACTCGGCACGAAGAAAAATTTGATAAGCTCAGGGCTATCGGCTGCGATAAGCCAGTTTTGGATAAGAATGGTGAAATTCAAACTGAAGACCACTTTGATGCGATCATTGAATTGGTTGGCTCAGCTACATTGAATAATTCCCTATCACACCTTAACCAGTTTGGTTATTGCTGTCTTGTTGGCGGCTTGGGTGATCAGTGGACGGTACCGAATTTCAGCGCCTTCGTGATTCCTAATGGCGCGAGTTTAACCACCTTTGGTTCTGGCATTGCGTCCAACGATTCGGCTTTCAATGATATGCTGAATTTGATTGAAACGCACCATATTGATGTTAAGCCAACGCAGATTTTTGATTTAGCGCATACTGGCGACGCTCAAGCAGCACTGGAAGCCAGTGACAGTTTCGGCAAAGTCGTCGTATTGCCATAACACAACGAAAGCAGGTTTTTAATGACAGCATTAACGATTGCAGGGAAAACTTACCCTGATTTACAAATTCCCGATGATTATCAAGTTGTCGTGAATCAATTAGTTCCACGAGATGACGAACAGGTTCATTTACTTCGCTATCAGCCAGCAGATTTGCCAGAGGAAGCTTTAGGAAGAGAACACGTCACGGTTATCTATCGTGATGATGGCGGGTTGTATTCGTATAACGCACTGACTGAGCCACTTTCTGGTCCACTGCCAACGGAGCAAGAAACATGGAACAAGGCTGAAAAAATTTGGCAACGAGTAGCACCTGATTATCGGAATAAACTGGAACGTTTACGTCTTCTAGAAGGTCAGGAACGACATTATACTGATGCTGCCGGAAATACGGTGACGTTTCCAATTGTGTGGGCCAAGTACGCAAATACAGTGGATCTTGGTAGTTATGAATGGATTGGTTTAGGACCAAACGGACGGCTAGTTGAGTTTGAACGGTATAATTTCTGGGATTACGAGGCTGGCCGACAAAAGACAGAAATGTGGTACGGTGATGATTGGATTCGAGCGCGTCGTGGACTAGCACCGCAGATGGAGGCGCCGTGGCCAAGAGCGTAGAGCGTGAAAGCAAGCGTTTAGAGAGTGGAGAATAAGGTCCCGCCAACAGAAATCCCGGTTTTGGATTTTTGTTGGCGGGACCTTATTTGCAACTCTCTGCTTGCTTGAACGCGTTTCAAAAAAATAGAGTGTGAAGGAGAGCGGTTAGAGACTGGAGTCTAAGTCGCTTCTGACGGAAGACGCGTCGTACTTTGACGTGGGTTCTGTCAGAAGTGACTTAGATGCAAGTCTCTGCTCTCGTGAACACGTTTTGGCTAGGAAGCAATATCGAACTAAAGTGTCTACTTTGTGTAAAAATACTATTTTAGGTTTCATTCCTCAAAAGATTGTTCTATCCTATGGGTGTAATTGTTGGCTTGAAATTGATATTTGAGGAGGAATTGCTTCCATGTCGGAGACTTACCGGTTAAAACTTGGTCCGTTTGTTCGTGATTTGCCCGTGATGACGTTGCCAAATGGTGTGACAATTGCGTCGTTTGTCTTGCTAGGCGATGCTGAATTGACCCGTTGGGCGGCTGAACAACTACTGGGAAAGACTATCGGTCTTGATTTTGATTATTTTGTGACAGTTGAAAGCAAGGGCATTCCGTTAGCCCAAGAGATGACGTGGTTAAGCGGCCACAGACGCTATTTTGTTTTACGTAAAGATGTGAAGGATTACATGGTCTCACCGATGACCATACCTGTGCAAGCCATTACTACTTCTGCCAATCAGCAGTTAGTTTTGGATGGGACGGATGCAGTTAAACTGAAGGGCAAACGAGTAATTATTGTGGACGATGTCATCAGTTCCGGTGGTTCACTGCAGGCGGCCGAAAAATTGTTACAGGAAGCCAATGTAGAGGTTGTCAGCCGACTGGCGGTTTTGGCGGAAGGCTCAGCTAAAGAACGTCAAGATATTAAGTATCTGGGAACATTACCATTACTTTGAGGTATAGAAAAGGGATTGCGCTTATTGAGAGTGCAATCCCTTTTCAGATACTTGATTGTGTTACACATTATAAACGTGCTCACCAAGGCAGAGACCTGCATAGAACGAGCCCCCACCCTAAATCCAAGTTCGGGATTTAAGGTGGGGGCTCGTTCTATTACGGTCTCTAAACGCCTTGGTTCACACTCTGTTTATTTGATTAACTGCCGCAGTATTTGCATGCGATACCGTTGATTTCTCCCTTGAAGCAAAGAAACCAAAGACGACGCACCAAATAATTCCTAAGAGAGCTGGAATCCGGTTGCTTGGATCGAAGAATAGACTGAGATAAACCACGCCAAAGAAGACGATCAACAGTGGATCAACAATCTTATAGGCTGGCATTAAGAAGCCATCAGGTAAGAATTCTGCAGAGTGACGGTAACGATAATGCGCCACAATTGTCAAAGCGTAAACGATTAGGTAAAGATCACTCGTCGCAGACGCAATCAGACTGAAAGCGTTGGAAACACCAGGCAATACGCTAAGTAATGGTGATAACAGCACACAGCCAGTAGAAATGAGAATGGCTAGTGCGGGTACACCATGGGTTGAAATTTTCTGGAAGTGCTTCATGAATGGACCGTGGGATTCAATGGCCAACTGGAAGAAGTGACGACCTGAGGAATAAATCATACTGTTAAGTGCTGAGACGGATGAAGTTAAGACCACAAAGTTGATCACAGCTGCAGCTGCCCGAAGCCCAACTAGGGAGAAGACCTGCACAAATGGACTTTGAGTTGTTGAAAGGCTGCGCCATGGGTAAATCAGCATGATAACGAACAGTGCGCCAATGTAGAAAATCAGGATTCGAACGATAATTTCGTTGATTGCCTTAGGTAAGACCTTGTGGGGATTCTTAGTCTCGGCAGTCGTAATGCCGATAAATTCCATTCCTAAGAAAGCAAAGAAGACCATGGGAAAGGCGCCGATGAAGTTATTGGCACCGTTAGGGAATAATGTGAAGTTAGACGTGACGTTTGCCAGGCTAACCGTTCCAGTAGGTGTCTTAAAATGGCTAAATAACAGGAAGAACCCTGTAGCAATCATGGCTAGGATCGCAATAATTTTTATCGTTGAAAACCAAAACTCCGCTTCACCGAATAGTCGGACGGCAATTAAGTTCACGGCTGTTAGGATGGCCAGAAAGACGATTTGAATCAACCAGCCAGGGACGTGCGGCAACCAAAACTGAACGTAATTGGCCGTTGCAGTGAGTTCTGCCATACCCACACACACAAGACCGATCCAATAAGTCCAGCCAGCAAAATAACCGGTGCGGTCACCAAGATAGCGGGTAATAAACGCAATGAAAGTATGTTGTGATGGATCCTGATATAACATTTCGCCAATTCCTCTCATCATTAAGAAGAAAAAGGCGCCAATGATAATGTAAACCAAAATAATTGATGGACCAGTTTTTTTAATGGAAGTACTGGCACCCAAGAAAAGGCCAGTGCCAATCGTACCACCTAACGCAATCATTTGAACGTGTCTATTAGATAAGGTTCTTTTCGTGCCATCGGCATTGATATTTGTTTGTTTCTCCATAGACTCACTCCTTTTCGTTTATTTGTATTTAATCACCTAATGATAAAAAATTCAAGTATTAAATTAGAATTTAATTTGAAAGTTCACTGGAAAATAAGCGTAAAAGCTGGTATATTTAGTTTGTTAGCAAGGGAAATGTGACTTATTTTATTCACTAATTAAAATTTAATGAATAATTAATATGCAAAAATTATTGAATAAATACTTACATGTCCATGTTAGTTTACTGGTATACGCTCCTTTGTTTACTAGTATACGTTGCTTGCGAATTCTGGTCATTTCAGTTATTCATTTACGATAATAGTCAATGAATATTCAACACAGTATTCACTGATGATTATGTGTTAACAAATTTCTTGGAGGTATCACTTTTATGGAAATCAATGAATTGAACCCTGATATTTTATCTGTTAAACCTTCCGCATTGCGGGTGTTTGATCACGAAATTAGTGAGGATCCAGATATTGTTAAACTGACGCTTGGTGAGCCTGATTTTAATGTGCCCGAACACATTAAAGAAGCTGCCATTGCTTCTATTAATGCTAATCAATCGCACTATCCTTTCTATTGGGGAATTCAAGAGTTGCGGGACGCTGCTTCAACGTATTACCGTGATAAGTTTGGCTACCAATATTCAGCAGACCAGATTGTTTGTACCGTTGGCGCGACAGAAGGCTTATCAGCTACGTTTAAAACGTTGTTCCGCCCAGGTGACGGGATTTTAATTCCAATGCCTGCCTATCCTGTTTACAAAGCGATGGCTGGTATTAATCAATTAGTACCAATCATGGTGGATACTACTGGCACTGATTGTGTACTGACACCTCAACAAGTGACGGCTGCCATTGCTGCACATCCTGATGTCACTATCAGGGGTGTTGTCATCACAGATCCGTCAAACCCAACTGGGGCAGTATATTCAGAAGAACAGTTGGCGGCTTTAGTGCCAGTTTTCCGCGATAATCACATTTGGGTCATTAGTGATGAAATATACGGCGAACTCACCTATGGGGTTAAACACTACACCTTGTCTAAGTGGTTGCCGGAACAAACAATCATCATCAATGGGCTTTCAAAGTCCCATGCGATGACTGGCTGGCGAATTGGTTTCGTGTTCGGACCAACAGGGGTCATTGACCAGATTGCTAAGGCTCATCAGTTCGAAGTGACGACACCAACTTCAATCGTGCAGTACGCAGCTGTTGAAGCACTGACTAACGGTCAAAATGACGCGGCTGCCATGCGCAAAATTTATGAGCAGCGTCGTGACTACCTCACACAGTCATTGGACAAGTTGGGAATGACTTACGTGGCGCCTAAAGGGGCGTTCTACATTTTCACCAAAATACCAGAACAGTGTGAGCAAGACAGCTTCGCCTTTGCGCGTCACTTGGCTAAAACCTATCATGTTGGACTAATGCCTGGCGCACCATTTGGCGATCCGCAAGCACTGCGAATTAGTTACGCTTCTAGTAACGAAAACCTGCATGCAGCGGTGGATGCTTTAACTAAGGAACTTACTCGGGTTAATGCATTGACGAAATAGCGGCGGCAGCTTGCCATTGAGAGAGAAAATAACGAGCGTGCGACATCACTCGGTAGATTTCAGAGTGTAACGTAAACAAGCCATTTCGACATTTTTTGTCGGAGTGGCTTGTTTACGTTACATGGCCGGAATCTGAGTTGTGACGCATATTTAGGCTAGATTAAAGTGTGGATTTTGATAATTGAGCCCGGTATTGTCTCAGAAATATGATATATTGCATTATGAGAAGCCTGTGGTATGTATTAAGGCACAAATCAGAGCGAAGGAAGCTGATTAAACCATGGCAGATGCACAATTCGATGCTATTTCTGATTTAATAGCGGCTATTAAAGCTAGTCAAAAAAGACTTCAGTTAACTAATCGCGCTACCTTAAGCCTTACAAAACAGCAACCAGCAAAGGAAGCTGACTTTTTCTCGGGTCGAGTAAGCCGCGGTGACTACGAGCAAACGCTAACAACACTGCAGATGATTGAACGTTTATTGGCTCAACAGAATATTCCCCTGACAGCCTATTTGCAGCAACTGCGTGCGTTGCCACCCCGTAATATTTTTCTGCGTAATCGGTATGCGTTTTGGTTTGCCAATTTCATTGGGGCCGGTGGGTCCGCGAAGTTTCTGATTCGAGATGCCAAGGAGAATGACTTTGAAATCATTAAACAAATTGTCTGGAGCAGCAATTTACTGACCAGTACATCGGGTGTTGCGCATATGCAGACACATCAAAAACAATTGGTGCATTTATCAGATGCAGAATACCAGACGATTAGAATGATCATGACACAGTTTTCGACTGCTTCACCGTTGTTTTTCTTTAATTTAAGACAGTTGCAAACAGTTGGTTTAATTACGGACATTTCAAAATTACAGCCGTATTGGGATCAGGAGGCAGCATTAAAAGAACACGGCAGGTAATGGTACTTACATACGTGTAGAGGTTAAGGAAAAACAATCAATTAAAACGCTTTCATTTTGATGGTAAATGTATTAAACTTGGGGAGTAAAAAAGTTGATTATTACAAGTAACAATTGGTATTATTAGCAGGTTATTTTTGTCTAACGAATTTTTTGTAGAAGGGGTAAGTCACTAATTAGTACGATGATTGCTTGGATAATCTATTAGTTTTTTGGAGGAGACCAATTTATTTAATTCACTCTAGGGGGAAAAACTATGAAGTATGATGAACTGAATCGAAAGCGGCAGAAGCATCATCGGGATGAACAAAAATTGGCGTATCACGTTAAGCTGTATAAGTCCGGCACGTTTTGGATTGCAGCAGGGATCACAACTGTAGTGTTGGGCATCACTACGTTAACGGGAGTGTCGGTAGCTAGTGCTGCTACTACAGATGCAACGGAAACTGTAAAGCCAGCCGAAAACAGTGTCAGTGCATCTAGCTATCGCCTTAAAACTAGTGAAACGGCACAGACAGCGGCATCAACAGAATCGGCTGAGACTGTTAATAATGATTCGAGTATAAGCAAGGAAACCGATGACAAATCTGTTGATGTGGCAGCTAAGGTTACCAACTTAGGTGATGCAAACAGGACTCGAATTGATCAGGCTAAAGAAGCAGCCAGTGAACAGTATGCTCAAACTGGTCAGCCACAGGTTGTTACAGCCGTTTCGGCACCTACACCAGAAACAGCAGCAACGGGTCAAGTTACGATTAAATATGTAGATGAGGATACTCAGAAAGAAATTGCGGATAGTTATGTAGCGACGACGACAATTAAACCAGATTTAGTGACTGAAGCGAAAGTAAAGTCAGACTTTGCTGAGCGTTTTATCCCAGGATATACCTTTGATAAACTAGGTGAAGGTGACACGTTAAACTTCGCTCCAGTGGCTGATGGCAAGACAATTACTGCTTATTATAAGAATAATTCTGTGACTGTCCCTGACACGACGGAGCCAACCACTACGCAGACGGAACCGACACCAGAGGCAGCGACCACGGGACAGGTCACAATCAAGTACGTTGATGAAGATACTCAGAAAGAAATTGCGGATAGTTATGTAGCCACGACGACAATTAAATCGGATTTAGTGACTGAAGCAAAAGTAAAATCAGACTTTACTAAACCAACAATCTCGGGCTATACCTTTGATAAATTAGGTGAAGGCGACACGTTGAACTTCGCCCCAGTGACGGATGGTAAGACAATCACGGCCTATTATAAGAGCGATTCACCAGCTGACACCACAACGGAGCCAACTACCACGCAGACAGAAACCACACCAGAAACAACCGTTACGGGTCAAATCACAATCAAGTACGTTGATGAAGACAACTCTGAAACAGTTTTATCATTTAATAGAGATAATGCAGGTTTCCCATCAACAGCTCCGGCAACGATTAGTGGTAGTTACACCGCTACAACAACGATTGATTCAGACTTGGTCACGAAAATGAAAGTTAAAGATGCCTATGCCCAACCAAGAATTTTGGGTTATACCTTTGATAAATTAGGTGAAGGCGACACATTGAACTTCGCCCCGGTGGCTGATGGCAAGACAATCACGGCCTATTATAAGAATAATTCTGTGACTGCCCCTGACGACACTGACACGACAACGGAGCCAGAAACCACACCAGAAACGGCGGTCACGGGACAAGTTACGATTAAATACGTTGATGAGGATACTCAGACGGAAATTGCGGATAGCTATACAGCTACAACAACGATTAAATCAGATTTAGTGACTGAAGCGAAAGTAAAATCAGACTTTACTAAACCAATAATCTCAGGATATACCTTTGATAAACTAGGTGAAGGCGACACGTTGAACTTCGCCCCGGTGGCTGATGGTAAGACAATCACGGCCTATTATAAGAATAATTCTGTAGCTGCCCCTGACACGACAACTGAGCCGGAAACCACACCGGAAACCACACCAGAAACAGCGGTCACAGGACAGATCACAATCAAATATGTTGATGAAGATACTCGGGCAGAAATTGCGGATAGTTATGTAGCTACGACGACAATTAAATCAGATTTAGTGACTGAAGCGAAAGTGAAGTCAGACATTACTAAACCAACAATCTCAGGCTATACCTTTGATAAATTAGGTGAAGGTGACACGTTAAACTTCGCACCAGTGGCTGATGGCAAGACAATCACGGCCTATTATAAGAATAATTCTGTGACTGTCCCTGACGACACTGACACGACAACGGAGCCGGAAACCACACCAGAAACAGCGGTCACGGGTCAAGTTACGATTAAATATGTAGATGAGGATACTCAGAAAGAAATTGCGGATAGCTATGTAGCGACGACGACAATTAAATCAGATTTAGTGACTGAAGCAAAAGTAAAGTCAGATTTTACTGAACCTTTTATCTCAGGCTATACCTTCGATAAATTAGGTGAAGGCGACACATTGAACTTCGCCCCAGTGACGGATGGCAAAACGATTACAGCCTATTATAAGAACAACTCTGTAGCTGCCCCTGACACGACAACGGAGCCGATCACCACGCAGACAGAAACCACACCAGATACAACGGTCACGGGTCAAGTCACGATTGCTTATGTTGATAAGGATACACAACAACTCCTTGGATTTAACAGTGGCCAGTCTTCAATTCCAGGTACACCTGTTCAAATCAATGGAACTTACGTGGCTCAAACAACGGTATCCACGGTTGATCCAAGTCAGTTAACGGTATCTGGCAAGGTGGCACAGGCTGAAATCGCTGGTTATAAATTCGTGGGTAATGACACCACTGATCTCACGTTTGCCCCAGTTGATCAGCAAAAGATGATTAAAGCTTACTATGAGAAATTAGCACCTGTTGTGATTAATTACGTGAACGAAGCTGACCCAGCTGATGTTATTTTTCAAATTGAATATGACGCACAGGATCCGGCTAATTGGATTAGCGGCAGTGCTGACTATAATTTTGACTATGAGCCAACCTTTAACGGTTACACGTATGATGAGCAAAAAACTCAGGCAGACAGTGTCTTAATAGGGAATGGATTTAAGTCACTAGATGATACCGGTGGTCAACCAGTCACCATCAATATTTACTACAAAAAGACGACTGCTGATCCTAATCCAGGGGCAATGTATATTGGTGATACCATCACAAAAGTGAGCGATATAACGGACACCGCGGTAAAGAAGACAAATGATCTTGAAACCTCAGGGGCAGCATTTGCCCACGATAAACTCCCTGAAGTTTCAGCAGCAAAGCCAATCACCAGTGCAGCAGTGGCGATTAATGGCCATGTAGTGAACCAATATCCTAATTACACACTGACGGGTACGATTGGGACTAATAATCAGGATGGCAATTTAGCACAAGGGCTAATGCCGCTGGCAGATTACATTCCTAATCAACCAGTTGAAGTTGTTTTTGTGGATGATTCAACCGGGAACATTCTTCAGCAGGGACTATACGGTGATTTTGATCTGGATAAGGGCGTGTTGCCATCCGGAAATTATGATACGGGTGTGGTTAATGAAGCTTATCAGGCTAAGTTAGCAGATAAGGGGTATGAACTTGCTAAAGTATACGGTGAGCCAACCGGCACATACGATGCCATGCACAGAATCGTTTACTACGTTTACACGCCAAAATTGGCTACCAACTATGTGCCTGTGACGCGACTCATCAACTTTACAAGCTCTGACGGTGCCTTGAACATTAATCCGATAGTGCAGACCGTTTGGTATAAGAAGGTGACTAACGAAGTCACTGATCAGTCAATTTACACGCCTCAAAGCGGGTTCTATCAATATGAAATTCCAATGGTTTCAGGTTATTCAGCTACGATTAACGACCAGCCGGCTACCACAGTGGCACAGGAAGGATTGCCTGCAACAACGGGGATGCCGACTAATGAGAGCGTGACAGTCAACTATGTTAAACTTCCACCTGTGATTGTTCCTTCTACTGAGGAGGGGGAAACACCGCCTCATGATGACACAGGTAACACTACGACTGACAACCAAGTGCCGACACCTGCAGAAGATGGTGGTGCGACAACGGTTGAGACAGGTGAAGATAATGGTAGTACTGTGCCGAATAAAGGTGGCTCGTCAGCTCAGACTGGTGTAACAACACAAGGTACAAGTAAGCAAGGTACCCATATAATCAGCGCAAATGGTTCGTCCACAACGCATGATCAGTTGGATCAGTTGCCACAAACAGATGAAGATAACGATGGTGCTTTGGGACTTCTTGGTGCCGTATTAATATCAGTGCTAGGACTTTCTGGAATTAAAAAGAAACGTCGTGATTGATTACCATAGCAATGAATCTCAAATAGAGTGTGAAAACAAGCGTTTAAAGAGTGGCGTATAAGGGCTCAAAACGAAAATCCCCCGAACCTTTGAGGGATTTTTGTTTTGATCCCTTATACATAACTCTTTGTTTTTTTGTTCCAATAATAAGAATTAACTAAGAACTGCTGATTTTATTTGCGTACGCAACTAACTGATGCTAAAATACTGACAGTCATCTGATCGTATTTGACATTAATCAAAGGAAAGAAGAGATCATTAATTGAAAATTATCACAACTGAAGAACATTTTGACACCAATAAGAACGTTAAAGAATTCAATGAATTTTCCAAGGTACCTAATAACAACCCCTTTCAAGAGAAGCTTAACAAAGATCTGACGGATGCTGATAGTCGAATTGCTTATATGGATAAGTACGGCATCGATATGCAAATCATTTCCGATGCCGGTAATTCACCACAAGTATTGCCTGATGACAAAACTGTTGATGCTTGCAAGGCGCAAAACGACTCACTGGCTGAAACCGTTTCGCAGCATCCTGACCGTCTAGCAGGCTTAGCTGCTCTGCCAGTTAACGTTCCAGATGAAGCTGCTAAGGAATTAGAACGTGCCGTTACGAAGCTGGGTCTGAAAGGCGCCATCATTAGTGGTACCATCAACGGTCAATTTTTAGATCAAGCCAAGTTTGACCCGATTTTCGCTACGGCTGAAAAGCTGGATGTGCCGCTATATTTACATCCTGGCGTCATGACGGATGATCAAAAGGCAATCTTATTTGATAGCTCAGCATACAGCGACATGATGGCTAATATGATGGCCGGTGCTGCGTGGGGCTGGCACATGGAACAGGGTGTTCAGATGGCGCGGTTAGTCTTTTCTGGATTATTCGAAAAGCACCCGAACTTGAAGTTGATTTCGGGTCACTGGGGTGAATTCGTGCCCATGTTTATCGAACGGCTCGATGTATTCGGCCGGTTCTCTGAATTGCCACACCCATTTTCTTACTACTACCGTAAGAACGTCTATGTTGGCCCTTCAGGGATGCTGACTGCACCACAGCTGCAGATGGTTCACACCGAAATGGGTGCTGATCATATGCTTTATTCTGAGGACTATCCATACGTTAAGATGGCAGATAAAGTGAAGTCCTTTATTGCAGATGCGCCATTTAACGATAAGGATCGTGAAATGATGGCGCACGGGACTGCTGAAAAGCTGTTTAAACTTTAAATCTTAATAGACACAGAAAAGAGAGCGCTCAATACAGGGCGCTCTTTTCCTGTCTGTTAGCCAGTGCCTTAAATTCATCGCATTCTTGTAGCGATATTCGCTAATTGGTTGGACCGGAAACGTTAGCGGAGACCGGGCGATGAAAACCAACCAAAGCATCAAAAAAGAGAGCCCGTCACAGGGGCTCTCTTTCTTTGTGTTACCAAATGAAACCATTTGTTAACTCGATTTTACCAGAGAACGACGTGAAGTCAAGCAACAGATACACAACTGCACTGAACACCGCCAAAGCATCCAGCGAAACATTGTGTCAAATTCCCAACAACTCCTGTAATAGCCATCCAAGTTCTATAGAACTACTAAGTTCGCCCGACTTTCAAAGTAATGCACATCTGATTACGGAGAAGGGAGGTGTCATTAATGACAACGTTCATTCATTTTGTATTTTACCAGAGAATGGAACCAAGTCAAGTCTACGCACCTTCACCGATGCCTCCCAAAACGCCACCAAAAATAAATAAAGTTCAAAAAACTTTTTCTACCTCAAACACCTCAAAATACTAATCGATACCCTTTAAAACTCAACTAACGACTCAGCCGAAACATGCTCACATATAACTAGGGGAAACTATGGTATAGCCCACTTCTTCAAAATTCAATCACAACTAAGCTATAAATCACCGCCAAATCTCCCATACCGACCACCTAATCGATCAGCACCCAAATAGCCCAATCTGCCAACTGTCATCGATTCGTTTGGCTTTTCATTTCGGTCTATACCCGTTATGATGCTCTCGTACCATAAATCAAATTTAAAAGGAGTACACATTACATGACTTATTTTCTTGACCTTACGCCTGAGTGCCGAACGCGCGTAGAACAACAAGGCTATCTCATCCCCGACGAACTGCAACTTGACGAGGTGGTTCCCGCCAGCGAGGATACCAAGTTCCTACCAGACTGGGATCACGTTTTGGCCATCATCAACTGCACCTACACTCAAAGCCACTATAATAGCATCATCTTGTATGATGACCAGCGGCTGATCAAAGTCCGACCGACACCTAATCGGCTGCTGAAACGTCTACGAGAGTACTTCCCCATGGACTACCACAATGATATTCGCTACACGATGGCAAAGGCGCTGAAAATAGAAAGGGGGGTACCGTACGTCTGCCGTGATTTTTGGCTCATGCCCGCGGGGCCGGTGGTCGCTACTAACCGGTCCTGGTTTCGCTGGCAATACAAACGCGATATCTGGGACTTTCCAGATGACTGCAGCCGTGTGATCGTTGACCATCATCTGGTCTTGCAGTGGCCGATGCCGAGACGTTCAGTCGAATTCCGTCAAGCCTTGTGCAAGACCATCGCTAGCTTCATCAAGCAGCAGACAGCGATGATCTGCCCAACGTTTGATATGGCAGACTTAGGCGAGTACCATTCGGAAGAAACTCTACAAAAACTCATGACTAAGATTGAGAAATATAAACGGGGTCTCATCCTTGGCAAAGTCGGCTTTATGGAGTTAACCGATGAAGTCGATGATGATCTTAACCACTACCGGTACAGGCAGTTACCCGAAACGGAATTCTAAACGGTTATTCTTTTAGCTAAATGGTTTGAAAGCAAGCACTGAGTTCCGTCTGTTACGCAGCGTATCGAAGCAAACGTTTAAAGGCAGTTTAGCTGTATAAGTCGGCAACCTCTGAGTCTCTTCCAAATTTTTTAAAAAAATCGAAAAAAATGACAAACTCTTTTAAAAGTGTATATTTATTAAGATTTGATTAAGGGCAGGTCATGAGCATAATTTTTTAGGGTACACCCATAAACATACAAAAACTTCTTTGTAAATTGTTCAGTAAACTAGCAGTTTCGCTCGCAAATCCTTCCTCCTCCAAGATAGAATTTCTAGTTCACTAAACTCATAATGGAATATATCACCGGATAAGCGAAAGTACAACCGGGTCAAGATGAAGTTATCCTACATATCATGAATAATTATTGAATATCCTGAATAAATTAAATAAATTATAGTACCATAAATAATACGAAATTAACAAAGTAAATTACGATGTAAACCATATTTATAATTTTCCTAATTTTAATTATTTTGTAAGCTCATTTTTGATTCGCTGAATCAGTGTCATACTTCGCCCAGTTAGCTGCTGAATTTGCCGTAACGGCGTACCAACCTTCAATAACCGTTTAATTTCAAAATACTGTTTTCTCCTATCTAGATTGGAGACATCTGGTCCATAAAGAATAGGGCGCCCTTGATAGACGCCCCGTTGTTTAGCTAGTGCGATACCTTGACGCTGTCGTTCGAGAATTTTTTTGCGTTCTTCAGCCGCTAAGTATTTTTGCAGTTCCATGGTGATTGAACTCAGTAAGTTGCGGGTGTTTTCATCATCAACTTCTTTGTAAGAAGGCACATCCAGAAAGTCGATATGCGCGCCCTTACTCCTGATTTCGATGATGACATTAGTCACGTCATTCACATTGCGACCTAGTCGATCCAGACTGATGACTTTGATCTCGTCGTCTGGTTCCAAGATAGCTAAGAGCTGTTTTAAGACTGGCCGGGATAAATTGGCACCTGAGGCCTTTTCTTTGAATATCCTATCAACGCCTAACTCAGATAATGTTTGGATTTGGCGGGCTAGATTCTGATCCTTACTGCTGACACGTGCATAACCATAAATCATGAAAATCCTCCTAATAAAAAATGAACTGAGACGATCGCCTCAGTTCAAATTTTATACTTTTTCGGGTGTACCTTAAAAAGTACATCGGAAAATTTACGAGGGGGAAATTTCATTGGAAAAGTATAAGTTCAATAGAAATAAGCTCCAACGTGATTCGGCTGATAGAAAAGTAAGATATAAACTCTATAAGGCTGGAACACGTTGGCTAGTTGCTGGAATGGCAACGCTGACATTTGGGATTTCAGCGTTTGCATTACCAGCACAAGCCGAAGCGGATGTGACATCCACTGATGGCAGTAATGTTAGCTCAAGTACAACAAGTCAGGCGGTGACCGCGGCTAAGCAGGTCACCTTACACAATACTAGTACTCCAGCTGCTGCTACCCAGGATCAACAGGGGACAGCTGTAAAGAGTGACAGTACAGCACAGACTTCAACAACTCAAGGTACTGCAGCTCCTACAACTAAGAGTAGTGATACTGCAACGCAGACAACGACTAAGGCAGCTACCGCAGATAGTTCCAAGACCGCTGCATCAACAGCTACCGATACTAAGGCCGCTGATCAAACTGCTGCTAAGACGGATGCAACGAATGCACCTGCTACTGACAGTACGAAGACTGCTGACGCAAACACGCAGCAATCAACAACGGATACCAAGACTGATGCTTCAGCTAAGAGTGCTGATGCTGATATTGAAAAGACTGATTTAGGAAGCGCTGATCTTGCACAAATTGATGCCGCAAAGACCGCCGCTGCTGCTGAATTTGCCAAGACTGGCAAAGCACAGGTGATTACCGCATCACTAGGTACTGAAGGTGATGGTGATACGCCCATACCAGGTAACGCAGTAACTGTGGGCCGTACTGGCGTTCAGCATGCGGACGGATCACAAGAATATAGAACGAATGATTTGACTGCGTTGTTTACAAAGACCGCGTACAGTGTTATTAGTGAAGCGAATGGTACATCGACTGGTGATAACGCAGCTCTTTATTCTTCCCATACGCTTAGACCACATAACGATTCTACTTACTCATTTCCAGATGCGCAATTTGTCTTGGCCAATGATGAAAGTACTAAGGGACACTTTACGTTGACATATACCGGAACTTCATCAACCGATTCATCGTCAATTGCACGTACACTGGTGGATAAGGATATTTCATTTTCTGAAGCCGCAGCGGGTACGGGTAGTGGGTATTTTTATGATTTTAGTCCTGAAGAAAATACGCAGATGGGGTTGTTGCTTCTGTGGGCTGCCAAAAATGGTGGCACGATTTCGTATGCGTTGAATGCAGGAACAATTAATACTAAAGCAAATGTTAAGTATACGGGCGCTGTCGCTGCAACCGCAGCTATCACATTCGTTGATGTTGACCCAGATTCGAAAACTAAAGGAGTGCTTTCAACTTCAGAAGTTAAAGCACCAGATATTGCAGTCCATTTTGATGGCAATAAGAATTTCTCCCATGGTGCCTTTTCACAAGATGCCGCTGGTGTAGAAGTGCCATACGATCTCAGTGAAAAGTTGGAAGCGTATTATAAGGCTGGTTATAATGTGCAGTCTGTGGATAAATCAGAAAATGATACCGCCGATAAAAACACAGACGGAGAATTCGTTGGTAGATATAGTGGCGCTGGTACCGTAGCTGTGGTTTCTGACAGCAGTGATGATATCACGTTCAATCTAACCCAGGACAAGGTCAAGACCACGGATGCAACAATCACGTATAAGGATGTCACTCCGGGTACTCCAGCAGATGCCCCAGCGCCAGCGTCACCACAAACAGTTACTGGTGACGACGGTTCGAAGGGTAACACAGCTTTAACTATTCCTGATGGTTATATGGTACAGCCTGTTGATCAACAGACTGATGCCAACTTTAAAACTGATATTACAGCCAATGCAGATGGCACCTATACCTATACGGGTACGTTATCATCTACGGCAGATACCGATAACGTTACGGTTGATCTGATCAAGAAAGTCACTTTTGATACTGATGATCCTAATGATGCAGATCATCAATCAAAGCGGACATTTGCATTTGCAGGTGACAATCCTACTGACCTCAAATTACCAGAACAAACCCTTTACTGGGTAAAGCAAACAACCAACAGTATTACGCAGGATGATCAAGGCAAGGATACTGTTACGGCAACTGACAAGTGGTTAGCATTTAACAGTGAAGATGAGGCTAAGACCTACGTTTCTGACATGGACAAAACTGGTACTAGCAAAGTTACGCTTGCTACTAAGTATGCTGCCACAGATACCTTCACGATTCCAGCTGATCACAGTGCTACTGCAGAGGGCGGTACCTTAACTTCTGGTTCTGCTGGTCCATCATCCGTTGGTGAGAGTGCCGATGTGACTGAACCTAGCAAAGCTAACCAAGCGGTCACGATTACTTTAACGAAGACGACCTCAGCCGGTGCTGAACTTCACTATATTGATGTTTCTAACACCAAGAAGACTACCGACTTTGCACCAAACGATGGTAATCAGATTGCTTCAGTTGTGCTGGACGGGAAGATTGGTGATCCGATTTCCACTGACGGTGCCACACTGTATGACTATGCTAGTCATGGTTACGTAGCGGTAGAAAACGCTGAATTTACAGGTAACTACGATGCTACGGATCGGCCAGACTTCTACACCTATGTTCGTCAAGCCGTTACCACTTATACACCTGGTAACCCTGGCGATACCGACCAAACCAACCACGATGCACTGACTAAAGCAGTGACTGAATATGTCACTTATGGTGATCCAGTTGGCAATGATACTAAGGAAGAACTGAAAGATTACAATCTCTATCGGACAGCTACCGTCACTTACACTGAAGGCAACGGCGAACCAGCTGTGACTTACGGTGCATGGACAACGAATGCTAACGGTACGTTCACTGAGGGAACTGACACGATCAACGTCGCAAAGCTCACTACGCTTGAACAGCAAAGACAACCTGGCTACACGCAAACTTTTGCCAACACTGCAACGGGTGCTGAGTTAACGGATGATCAAAAGACTACCAATGCTGATATCGCACTGACGATTGCTAAAGATGCTGATAACTCACCCATTGAAATTGATCGGGCGGTTACCTACGCACCAGAAAAAGAAACCGCTACCGTGCATTATGTTTACCAGCAAGTTGGTGGGACTGAAGTCTTACCATCTGTAACGATTTCTGGCAATGCCGGTGATAATTACACTAAGGATCTCGTCGTTCCACCTACAACACCTGGTAAGGCAGTTGATGGTACGACGAAGCTTGACGATGCCAATGGTACATTAGACACCAGCACGTTGTACTACTACGCAACGGCTGATCCTAATGGTGGTTTGTACGATACGATGCCTGATAAATCTGGTTCAGATGCTCAGTACAGTACGGATGGTCAAGATATCTGGGTTATCTACACAGCTAAACCAGGCGTCGACATGACCCAAGCGGTGGATGGTCCTGATGTAACCGTTAAGCGGACGATTCACTATGTGAAGGATGATGGTACGTCTGCTGGTGCTGATCTCGTTCAGACATTGACGTTAGGTACGAAGGTTATCAAGAGTGACGATGGTAAGAGTCAGAAGATTGTGTCATACAACGTTAAGTCTTCTGATGAAGATGGTGATGGTACCGCTGATACTGACCTTCACAAGATCTTTACCTCTGTCGATTCACCTAAGCTTGATGGTTACACACCTGATAACGCTAAGGTCGATGACCAAAACGTTCCGCTAGATGTTGAAGGCAACCCTGAAGATCTGGAGACTACGGTAACGTATACGCCAAGTGCCAGTGATATTCAATCATTGACGGTTCCTGATACGGATACTGATGGTAAAGAAACTGGCAACACGGTTTACTTCTACAAGGGTCCTAAGGCAACCGATACCAACAATGATAAAGTGATTGATGACAAAGACATTCCAACGGATGATATGGTTGGTCAAGTTACTGTTAAGAATGGTATCGATGGCAGTGCCGGAGATATGACCGCTAAAACTGATCCAAACGATCCTAATAAGATTGACTTCTTTATTGTTGGTGGCAATAAAGATGGTAGCGATAAACCAGCTGGTAGTGTCGAAATTCCAAAGAATGGCGATACAATTACCGCTGAACGCTCTGCAACTACCGATAAGCCAGGAGTTAGTGGCATTAAGGTTACTATTTTAGATAGCAGTAACAAAGCTGTTGGTGATCCTATCTATGTATATGACGCATCAGCGACCCCAATTCACGCAGTTACGGTTGACGATGCTGCCAAGGGCACACACACCACTTACTTCTATACAGGTGATGTACCGACGACTCACAAGGACGGGACACCAGTCAATGATGATAAGCCACTTACTGATGCTGATATTCCAGACGGTGCAGAAATCGGGAAGATCACTGCAAACGATGGTTCTACACCGGATATTAAAGTTGATCCTAATGGTACTGACAATAAAGATGGTACCACAACGTATAAGGTTACAATTGACGGTGATAAAGATGGCGGTTCAATCACAGTTAAGAATGGTAAAGATGCGCCACAAATCTTTTCATTTAATGTGGACACACCTGCCGTTATTGATGCCAATGGCAACGTAACCACGCCAGCTAGTCACACGACTTACTTCTATACTGGCACCAAGATTCCAGATCCTGCTGAAGGTACTCAGCTGACACAAGCTGATATTGAAAAGAATCAGGATACAGAAGTTGGTCACGTTACAGTTGATGATCCACTGGTAGGTACGCAAGATAATCATGATGGTACCTTTACACTCACGGTCAACGGTAAACCTAGTGGTGATCCTGTCACGATGCCAGCAGGCAAGACGCCATTGATTGTTGCTGGTACTCATGTTGACAAGACTGCTGATAAAGGTGGTTACACACCAATCTACATTTATGCGGATGGTGATAACACTAATAAAGACCCTAAGAATATGACCGAAACGGATATTCCTGACGGTAAAGATGGTGTTGTTCCAGCATTGTCACTTGTTGATAATCATGACGGGACGTTCTCACTTAAAGTTGGGGACAAGACCGATACTGCTACAGTTACTATTCCAAAGGCACCAACAATTGAGCCAACACCAGTCGAAAAAGGTGGTGCTTACAAGCTTGGTACCGTTGATAAGACTGGTGATCACACGACTCCAAACACTGCACCTGATGGTGGTACAAGTCTTAAGATTACCAGCAACGATGGTACTGTTAGCTATGCCTTTATTGCAAATGGTTCCGATGGCTCAAGTGGAACTGCTAAGGCACCTAAGATCACTGCTACACCATTCAACGTTGGTGAAGATACAGCTAACCCAACCAAGTCCGGTTACTACATCCTTGCTGATGGTGCAAAGATTGCTACAGTAACTAATGGTAATGACGGTAAAACACTAACTCCAGAGGTTAAGGAAGTTCCTAACGCCGATGGCACTAAGTCTTATGTATTCTACATTCCAGGCCCTAAGGGTGATGGCACTGACGATACCCCTATTGGTACTGTCGCTGCACCTAAAGATGGGGTTACGCCAAAGATTGATGTCACACCAATCAAAGATGGCAAAGATAATGTTACTGGCAATACCATCATGATCTCATACCCAGGAACCGATACCGCACCACTGACCTTTAACGTTTCAAACGGTGCTGATGGTGCCCAAGGCCCACAAGGACCACAAGGTGAGAAGGGTGATTCACCGGTTATCACGCCAACTGTTGGTGAAGATGGTAAGGTCACTGGTTACACCATTACTGATGGCGCTGGTCACAAGGTCACTGTTTCAAACGGTAAAGATGGTGCAACACCAAGCTTTACTCAGACAGCAACTGGTTACGATATCATGGTAAATGATACCAAGGTCGGCGAAGTTAAGAATGGTAAAGATGGCTCAACGGTCACTACTGAAGATGCCTTCGGCGAAGATGGTATCACCAAGGTTGGGACTAACATCCTGGTTGATGGTAAAGTTACTGCCACTGTTTTGAACGGTGCTACTGGTGCCAAAGGTGAAAAGGGTGACGATGGTGCTACACCAGTTATCACTGCTGACAAAGACAAGGATGGTAACCCAACTGGTAGTTACACAATCACAGTTGATGGTAAACCTGCTGGTACTTTGCACGATGGTAAGGATGGAGCAACTCCTCAATTTACTGAAACCAAGGATAAAGATGGTAAGGTCACTGGTTACACCATTACTGTTAATGGCGAACCTAAGGGTACCATTACCAATGGTAAGGATGGTTCAGTTGTGACAACTAAACCAATCATTGATCCGGAAACTAATGCCCAAACCGGTGTCACGATTGTCATTGACGGTAAGGATGTTGCTACTGTCACGGATGGTGATCAAGGACCACAAGGTGAAGCTGGTAAGTCAGCCAAGATCACACCAACTCTTGATAAAGATGGCAAACCAACTGGTGCATACACCATTACCGATGGCGATGGCAACTCGATTCAGGTTACAAACGGTAAAGACGGTGCAACACCAAACTTTGTTAAGACCGCAACTGGCTATGACATTATGGTGAATAATACCAAGGTCGGCGAAGTTACAAACGGTCAAGATGGTGCTACACCAACGGTTACTACGATGCCTGTTTACGACAAGGATAACAACATCATCGGAACCCAGATAGTTATTAACGGTTTGCCTGGCGCTAAGATTATGAACGGTACAGACGGTATTTCACCAGTCCTCACACCTACTAAAGATGATCAAGGCAAGGTCACTGGCTACACTATTACTATCGGCGACAAGACTGTCGGAACTGTCACAAATGGTAAAGACGGTGCCACCCCTCAATTCACCGAAGTTAAAGATGGTGACAAGGTTACCGGCTACACCATTACGGTTGGTGACAAGACTGTTGGTACCATTACCAATGGTAAAGATGGTTCAGTTGTAACCACTAAGCCATTAATGGATGGCGAAAAACAAATCGGCGTTACGCTTGTTATTGACGGTAAAGACTCCGGTACCATCTTGAATGGTCCTCAAGGCGATAAGGGTGATAAAGGTGACCCAGGTTCTTCACCAGTCATCACTCCAGTCACTGATAAAGATGGCAATGTTCTTAGCTACAACATCACGATTGACGGTAAACCAGCTGGTACCATCACTAATGGTAAAGATGGTACAACACCAGAGTTTACTGAAACCAAGGATAAAGATGGTAAGGTCACTGGTTACACCATCACTGAAGATGGCAAGACTGTTGGCACTATCACCAATGGTAAAGATGGTGCTACACCAGTCATTACCCAAACGCCGACAAAAGATGAAGATGGTAATACCATTGGTACAACTATCACCATTACCACTCCAGGTTCTGATAAAACTCAAACCATTAACGTTACTAATGGTAAAGATGGTTCAACGCCTGTATTGACGCCTGAAAAAGACGATGACGGTAACGTTACTGGTTACGCAATCACCATCAACGGCACGCCAGCCGGTGAACTTAAGAATGGTACAGATGGTTCTACTGTCACGACTAAGCCAGCTCTTGACGACAAAGGTCACCAAATCGGTGTCACCCTTGTGATTGATGGTAAAGATGGCGATACGGTCCTGAATGGTACAGATGGTTCATCACCAGTATTGACACCAGTTACTGATAAAGATGGCAACGTAACTAGCTACACTATCACAATTGATGGTAAGCCAGCTGGTTCGCTCAACAATCCTAAAGATGGCTCAACCCCTGAATTTACCGAAACCAAGGATGAAGATGGTAATGTTACTGGTTACACCATCACGATCGATGGCAAGACGGTCGGCAATATCAAGAATGGTGTTGATGGCAAGACACCAGTGATTACCACTACACCTGAATTGGCTACTGACGGTAAGACGGTTATCGGTACTACGATCACCATCACTACGCCAGGTTCCGATGATAAAGTTATTCAAGTAACTAATGGTAAAGATGGTGCTACACCTTCTGTTAAGGAAGTAACTGATGAAGATGGCAACGTCACTGGGTACGAGTTCTACATCACTAACCCAGATGGTTCTACCACTGATAAAGGTACCATTACAGCACCTAAGGATGGTAAAGATGGTATTAATGGTCAAACGCCATCGGTTGAACCTATCAAGGATCCAAACACTGGTAAGACGCTCAGTTACAACTTCTACTACACCAATGATAAGGGTGAAAAAGTCCCAGTTGGTACAGTTGATGCACCTAAGGACGGTGAAACCCCAACCGTTAAACCACACACTGGCACTGACGGAAAGGTTGACGGTTACACCTTCACTCTCAATGGCGTTGACTACACTGTCTTGAATGGTGAAAAAGGTGATAAGGGTGACAAGGGTGATCCAGGTTCTTCACCAGTACTGACACCAGTTACTGATAAAGATGGCAACACTAGCTACAATATCACGATTGATGGCAAGCCAGTTGGTACCATCACCAATGGTAAAGATGGTACAACACCTGAATTTACCGAAATCAAGGATGAAGATGGTAAGGTCACTGGTTACACCATTACTGAAGATGGCAAGACTGTCGGCACTATCACGAATGGAACCAATGGTAAAGACGGTGTTACACCAGTGATTACCACTACACCTGAATTGGACAAAGACGGTAAGACGGTTATCGGCACTACGATCACCATCACTACGCCAAGTACTACGCCAGGTGGCGAGGATAGCACACAAGTTATTCAAGTAGCTAATGGTAAAGATGGTGCTACACCTTCTGTTAAGGAAGTAAAGGATAAAGATGGCAACGTCACTGGGTATAACTTCTACACCACGAACCCAGATGGTTCTACCAATGATATGGGTACTGTTACAGCACCTAAGAATGGTAAAGATGGTATCAATGGTACTAATGGTCAAACGCCATCCGTTAAACCTATTAAGGATGCTGACGGCAACACCGTTTCATACGAGTTCTACGTCACTAACCCAGATGGTTCTACCAGTGATATGGGTAACGTTCCAGCACCTAAAGATGGCAAAACACCAACCGTTACCCCACACACTGGCACTGACGGCAAGGTTGACGGTTACACCTTCACATTGAATGATGTTCCATACACTGTTTTGAATGGTAAAGATGCAACACCATTGACAGTCACTGGCACTTCACTCGATAAAGATGGCAACACTGTCATCACCTTCAGCGACAAGTCAACAGTTACTGTTGATAAAGGCGACAAGGGTGACAAAGGTGACAAAGGTGATCCTGGTGAAACACCACAAGTTAGAGCTGTTAAGGGCGAAGACGGAACGACCACTTACGAGTTCTACACCACGAACCCAGATGGCTCAACTAAGACTGTTGGTACTGTTAAGGCACCTAAAGATGGTCAGTCACCAAATGTTCAGGAAGTTACGAACCCTGATGGATCTAAGTCATACGAGTTCTACATCACTAACCCAGATGGTTCGACTAAGAATGTTGGTACAGTAGATGCACCTAAGGATGGCAAGACGCCAACGGTAACGCCATTGACGGATGATAAAGGTAACGTCATTGGTTACACCTTCACCCTTGATGGTAAGGATTACACTGTTAAGAACGGTGACAGCATCAAAGTTACTGGAACCACTACTGATGATAAGGGCAACACAGTTGTTACCTTCAGCGATGGCTCACAAGTCACTGTTCCAAAGGGTGCTGATGGCAAGGATGGTAAAGACGGTAAAGATGGTCAAACACCACAAGTCAAAGCTGTTAAAGGCGAAGACGGAACGACCACTTACGAGTTCTACACCACTAACCCAGACGGTTCGACTAAGAATGTTGGTACTGTTCAAGCACCTAAAGATGGTCAAACACCACAGCTTAAGGAAGTTACGAACTCTGATGGTACTAAGTCATACGAGTTCTACATCACTAATCCAGATGGCTCAACCAAGACTGTTGGTTCGTTTGAAGCACCTAAGGATGGTGAAACGCCTTCAGTTAAACCACACACTGATAGTGATGGTAACGTCGATGGCTGGACCTTCACTCTTGGTGATCAGGATTACACTGTTAAGAATGGTGAAGATGGTAAAGACATCACACTTCTTAGCCAAGTTCCTAACGAGAATGGCGACATTGTGCTTACCTTCAGCGATGGCTCAACGGTCACAGTTCCTAAGGGTGCTGATGGTAAAGACGGTAAAGATGGCAAGGACGGTCAAACGCCTGAAGTCAAAGCTGTCAAGAACGACGATGGAACCACTTCTTATGAATTCTACGTTACTGACGAGAATGGTAAGGAAACCTCTGTTGGTACTGTCAAGGCACCTAAAGACGGTGTCGATGGCAAGACGCCTCACGTTGAACCTGTCAAAGATGCTGACGGCAACACGGTCGCTTACAACTTCTACTACACTAACGATGCTGGTGAAAAAGTATCTGTTGGTAAAGTGGATGCGCCTAAGGACGGTAAAGATGGTGAAACGCCATCCGTTGCGCCACACTACGATGCTGACGGCAACGTTGATGGCTGGACCTACACACTGAACGGTGTCGATTACACCGTCAAGGATGGTAAGAATGGTGTTGATGGTAAAGATGGTAAGGATGGTCAAACACCACAGATTGATCCTTCAAAGACGGTTGTCGATAAGGACACCGGCACCACCACTTACTACTTCACTTACCCAGATGGCAGCAACGCTGGTTCAATCACTGTTCCTAACGGTGGTAACAGCACTACTGGTAACAACGGTTCAGGTAGCGATGTTCCAGATATTACCAACAATAATACTGTAAACGTCAACGGTGGCGGTGATAATGGTCAAGGCACGACTAGTTCAACTACGACGTCAACCACTAACACAACGACTAATACCACAACCGAGAAGACCACGACTACTAACAGTGATGGTTCAAAGACTGAGACCACGACGACGACCACGACTAATCCTGACGGTTCAAAGACGGTTAAGACAGTGATCATCAAGATTGTTCCTAACAAGGACGGTTCGATTACGACCACCACGACGACGACCACTACTCCAGGTGAAAATGGTCAAGATTCAACCACGACAATCAACGTTGTCACTACTCCAGCCGGTGGTAAGAACACGACGACGCCAGGTGGCGATGATGGTAACACTGGCAATACTGGTGATACTACAACCACCACTAAGACAGAGACAGTCACTAATAATCCAGATGGTTCAACGACCACTGTGATTAAGATTGTGACGGTTGTTACTCATCCGGATGGATCGACGACCACAACCACGACGATTACCACGACGACTACTCCAGCTGGTAATAATGGTGGTAATACTGGTAACGGCGGTGACGACAACAATGGTGGTACAACTGATAACGGCGGTAGCGGCAACAACGGTGGTACAACCAATAATGGCGATAACACCAACAATGGCGGTAGCGGTGACAACGACGTCACTAAGACGACTGGTACTGGTACGGTTGTTCCAGGCGGCAATACTGGTAACGGTAATGGTACCGGAACTTCCACTGGTACTGACGGTGGCACTGCTGTAACCACGACTCCAGGTGGTAACACCGGTGTGATTACCGAAACTGGTGGTGACACGACTACTGATACTGACGGCGGCATGGTTCCAACAAGCGAAGCTGGTAACGGCGGTGCTTCAACCATCCACGAAGCTGTCGCAGGCGGTACGGCTGTTGATGCTACCAACGGTAATGGTTTGGCAACTGGTAACGGTAAAGCTGCTGCTCAAGGCACTTTGCCGCAAACCAATGAAACATCGGCTTCAGCACTCGTAATGCTGGGTGTCGGCATGACTATTATGGAAGCTACCTTGGCTTACGGCATCACTCGTCGCAAGCGTCATGATAGTGACGATAATGATCACGAGTCCCTCTACTAGTCATTTCCAACTTAACCCCCATGACTACTAGCTCGGATTCATAGTGAGAGAGGCTGCATATCGCAATGTCCCCCGCGATAATGCAGTCTTTCTTATAGGGAAGACGGCGAATCAGCCGCCTTCTCATACATAGTAAAAATACAAGGAGGAGAAGACTATGGCAAAACGAATCAGTACTATTATTGCGGTGGACGATGCACGGGAAGATGATTTAGCGATTCCGCTATCATCGATCAATAATCAAATGGGGATTGATTTCCGTGACGTTGAGGTGATCTTGGTAGATAACGGACAGTACCGGTTGAGGGATGTGGACCAATTCAGACTGTTCAAAAATATCGATATTCACTATGAAAATCCCAATAACGTTTTGTCATGGGAAGAAGCCTTCGAACAAGGGGTGGCAGCTGCCACCGGTGACTACGTGATGTTCATGGGGCCGGATGGGTTACTGAATCAGACCAGCGTGATCCAGACGTTCAGTGCCATGGCCGACCAGAATCCTGCTGCGGATGTGCTGACCGGGCTAGTGTTGGAGCAGGACATGACTCGGACGCGAACCACTGAATACAAAGTTGGCCGTGACTTCATGACGGCACGGGGGCGCTGGTTCAAGCGTAATTTCCTGAACCAATACCGCGTTCACTGGCAAGCGGTTGGGAAGTACTCGGATGAATTCTACAGCCGACTGGTCAACAGTCTGTCCCAATCGGATATTGAAGTTAATGAGATTGCCTACGCGCAGTTTATGAGCCGCGATATCCGGTCCGAAGTGATGGCGCCGATGCCGTCGACGGTTTCCGTTGAGCAGATCACCATGCTGAGTCAGTATTTTGAAACTTTGCGGATGATCGACCCGAAGATCTACATCGACGAGTTCGCCAAAGCCTGCGTGCGGTATTATACCTTGATCAAGCAGGTCCCAGATATTGAGCGTGCTCATGTGGATCAGGCATTCTGGTTACTGGTTCAGCACAACGCCGATATTTGGTCAAACGTCCAGGCACTAGTGGATCATCTGAAGCTGACGGACCAGAATCCGAAAGCACCTTGGGTCAAAGAACAAGTGCAGTTTGACAGCTACATTCAGGCGCTAGGCAAAGTTGCGGCAACGCGTAACTGAGCGAGTATCAAACTAATTAATATCATGAAGGGGACATGATGGTTATGAGTAGACTAATCGACATCACGAATCAAAAATTTGGTCGCTTATTGGTACTTGGGAGAGCTAAGAACAAGACGAACAATGGTAACGCTCGCTGGAAGTGCCTTTGCGATTGCGGCAATTACGTGGAAGCAGACGGTTATGCGCTGCGACACGGGATAACACGTAGCTGCGGATGTTTACGCCGAGAACTATCCAGCAAAGCAGCGAAGCAAAATCCGTCGTTTATCGCCAATCAGGGGAATCCGCTAAAGAATGAAGATGGCATCGGCTACTCCAGCTTATATAAGGGGAAGCGTAACCGCACTGGCGTCATCGGTGTTTCTTACGACAAGCAATCGCATTGCTTCGTTGCCCGGTTGATGTTTCACGGCAGGTACGTGTTGAATCACGCGACCTATGATTTTAACGAAGCAGTGAGGTTACGGAAAGAAGCTGAAGCACAGTACTTTAAGCATGCAGTGAAAGAAAAGCAATAGGTGTGATCTTATAGGAATGAGAGAGTCTCAGCGGTGATAGCTGCTGGGGCTCTCTTTGGTGAGAAACCATTTCTTGGAGTTGACGGAGTAAGTGATCAGCCACCCAATTAAAGAGCGTGATACAACCCGGTAGATTCCAGAATTAAACACCAAAATGCGTATTCCGTCGAACTTTGTCGTCGGAAGACGCATTTTGGTGTTTTAGACTAGATTATAAGTTGTTTTTCAGTTAAAAATTTAGATGAAACTTTTATCAATATAGCCTGATGTTACAGTTTTTTATAATCTTCAGGATTTTTAACTTCGCTTTTGACCGTGGTTACGCGTGAATACTTTGCGGTTGATAATTTTTCGAATCAACACTATCAAAAGTTTGTGGTATCAGATTTGGTAGCCAAAGGTTTCTGTAAATAAAGCTGGCATTTGCAAGTAAATCATTGCCATGACTGACGAGCAGCTTATCGAATTCGTAGTAACTCAACTTCTCAAGGCTATGACGTACTTGATCAAAATCAATGTTGCCAGGCGCAATAGCGAGTTCATCGTTTTCATTAATTAAGTTATCGGCAGCAAATAAGACGCCGTTGTGACGGTTCCAAAGATAGGCTACCTGTCCAGCACTATGACCAGGTGTCTCAATCGCTGTAATGCCCCCAGCTAACGGAATTTGAGTATCACCATGAATGCGGTGAGTGACCGGAGCTGGTTCAAAATAGGGACAACCCTTACCAGGACTGCCATCGTGTCGATGAACGGGTGGCATTGGGAATGATTTTTCCAAAATGCCTGCATCAGCGGCACCCATCCAAATTGGTGCGTGGGATTGTGCAGCTACTAAGGCAACGTTACCGATGTGATCTGGATGGCCATGCGTAATCAGAATTTGAGTGATATCAGTAGTCTTCAAGCCTAGTTGGTCTAGGGCACGGACCACCATATTTGGGTGACCGGGTTTCACCGGATAACCAGAATCAATTAAAATCCAGCCGTCATGATCATCGTGGATCAAAAAAGCGTGGACGAACCACAGCTGCAGCTGCCATAAGTCAGGCTCCAGTTGAGTAATTGATAAAGGTTCAAGATTGTCTTCACTCAAAGTAAAAATCTCTTTTCTGTTAAATGACGAGTTTAATCATCACAAAAATAGCCACTAGCAACCATCCGTATTTTATCATCGACTCTATTCAATCATACCTCAATTATTAGACTCATTGCCACGTTAGTCAATACACTAAAACAGCTTAATCATTTGAACAATGTTAAGCAAATGTTAGATTAACTGAATTTATTTAATATTGAGTATTGATCAACTTTAGACTCGCTTTGTTAATTCAAACCAGTCATGAATTCACTTAGTTTATCCAATCCGGTTTGCAGTTCTTTGCTTTCAAAAGCATACCCGATCCGTAGTGCGTGTTCCTCATCGAATTCAGCGCCAGGGACTAGCAGTACGCCGGTCTGTTTAAATAATTGGTCACAGAACTGCTCACTTGGCAGAGCGAAGTCGTAGTGCAGTAAAGCCGTTGTCCCAGCTTGGGGTTTGACCCAGCTGATATGCGGCTGAGAATTGACCCAGTCGTCTAAGAGAGCTAAATTTTTCCGCACGATACCGCGGTTTCGTTTCAATAAGATATCTTTATGATTCAGGGCAACTTCCGCCACCATTTCATCCAGGACGCCGCAACTGATAGTGTTGTAATCACGGTGCGACAGGATGGTTTGCATAAAGGCTTCATCATGAGTTGCCACCCAGCCTAACCGCAAGCCGGCCAGTGAGAAGACCTTTGACATACTGCTGGTGGAAATTCCCTTGTCGTATAGGTCGATGATTGAAGGGGAGTAGGTATCAGTTTGAGTCAAATGACGGTAAACTTCATCACACAAAATGTAGGCATCAACTGATTTAGCAACCTCAATGATCCGTTGCAGATGTTCCTGCGGCATTAATGAGCCTGAAGGGTTATCCGGATTATTTAGGACGATCAGCTTCGTTTTATCGTTGACCAAGGTCTTTAATTGGGCGATGTCTGGCAGGTAATCATTTTCCGGCTTCAGAGCCAGCAACCGGACTGTTGCGCCAATGGTTTCTGGAATCGATTGGAGTTGTTGGTACGTGGGAGTCACGACCACCACTTCATCGTCGGGGTCAACTAAGGTTGTCAGTACCAGACTGTTAGCACCGATTGCGCCATGAGTAGTGACCACGTTTTCAGGGCTCAAGTTTTGGTAAAGCTGCGTGATGCCCGCACGTAATTTTGGAGCACCTACAATGCTGCCGTAAGTTAGTCGGGTAGTCAACATTTTCTGAGTAAAAGCTTTTTCATCAGTATCGGTTAAGCTGAGTAGCGCGTGTAAGGACAGTGGTGAGACGCAGGTTTCGCCTAAGTTATAGGTTGCATCTTCTTCGTATTCGTTCATCCAATGTTCGACGCCAAAGGTTTTTATTTTCATAATCGTATTCTCCTAAAGATTGATAGTTTGTCCGAGGTTTAATTTAGCGGCATTAGTCAATGCGAGATTTGCGGCTGCGATGTCTTGCAGCGCAATGCCCGTACTGTCAAATAACGTTACGGCTTGTGGGTCCCACTGATTTTCAGTCGTTTTGGCGAGCAATTCACCAATTTCTGGTAGCTGTTCTTCGATGACGATACCGGCTTTCACGGCCGTTTGGGCTTCCCCAACGCTAGCTGATTGTGTACGGTCATCCACGTAGAACTTAGCGGAGCTGAATAACTGTTCGTCTACTTCTTGTTTGCCGGCCATATCGGCACCAATGGTATTGATGTGAGTACCAGGCTTGACCCAATCAGCTTTGATCATCGGTTTGGTTGAAGGCGTCGCGGTAACGATGACGTCGGCTTGCTGAGTTGCTGCTTTAAGATCATCACTAGCACTGACTTTAAGCGCAGCTAATTGCTTGGCAAGTCGTTGATGTTCCTCACTGTTACTATCAATCGCTGGCAGAAATTGGTTGGTGAGCGTCTTAACTAATGATTGAGCCAGTGCCTCAGCATTCTCCGGTGACACCACGTTCACAATGGTGATATGACGTAACTTTGGCAGCACGGTGAGTTCAGCCATCACTTGAAAGGCGGCCTGTGAACCGGAGCCCACCAGCAGGAGCTTAGTAGCCTCTGGATTGGCTAGTGTTTTGGAAGCCACTGCACCAGCAGCGCCAGTCCGGTAACCGGTGAGGGCGGCCGCGTTGACGATTCCCTTTGGCAAACCAGTTTGGTCGTCATACAGATTAACGGTACCGTTGAGTTCTGGCAGTTGTTTGGCATCGTTTCCCGCAAACCAGGACAGTAATTTCATACCATAGACGCCCTGTGACTTCAGGTAACCGGAACGAATATCCATGTCGGCCTGATCTGAAATAAATTCATGGTAGATCATCGGCCAAATGGTGCCGTCGCCAGTGGCTTTTTCGCGATAAGCATCTTCGACCACGGTGATGACACTCGGAAAATCTAGTACTTGCTCTAAATCGGATGCAGTTAATACACGCATGAGAAAAACCTCCTCAGGATTGTTTAAAAGAAAAAAGGTATCCACTATTCAACCCTTGTAACGCTTTACAGCGCCGTACCTACGGGTAGAATAATGAATACCATCACTCTTATAGTCTAATATATCCGGTGACATATCGACCAAGTTTGTTCAATTGGGGTTAGTTTAGCATTGGCAAATTTGAATGTCAATTTTAATTATTAATCGACCACTTAGCTATCCACGACAAGTTGCTAGAAAAAAAGCGCTTTCTAGGCTAAACTTGGGTCAATGAAATAGTTGGGGGGATTATGATGACAGAACCAATTTTTGACGTTCAGGGGTTAGGGTATCGAAATGGTAGCAATCAGATCTTGCAAGGTATTACGGTCCAAATTGAACAGGGGGCGAATTTAACTATTGCGGGTCCATCCGGTTCGGGGAAAAGTACGTTTTTGCGTATTTTAGCAACGCTGCTGACGCCAACGGCTGGGGTGGTGAAGTTCAATGGTCAAAAACAGGCCACGTATCCTAAACCAGTCTACCGGCAGCAAGTTTCCTACTGTTTCCAGCAGCCAACGTTGTTTGGTGAAACCGTGCGGGACAACTTAAAGTTTCCGTTTGAGATTCGCAATCAAACCTTTGATGAGACGAAGGCTTTGGCTGCACTGGATTCGGTTGAGTTAAAAGCAGAGATGCTGGATCAGCCCATCATCGAGTTATCAGGTGGTGAGAAGCAGCGAGTGGCGCTGGTGAGAAACCTGCTGTTTAAGCCACAAGTCTTGCTGCTGGACGAAATATCAGCAGGACTGGATGTCGATACCAAGGGTGTGGTTCACCGCTTGATTCAATCCTATCGTGAAAGTGGGGTTACCGTGCTGTCTGTCACCCACGATGAGTCGGAAATTGCGGCTGCGGATGATTTGATGAGGATCCGTGACGGAAAGATCGAGGTGGCTGCTCATGAATAATTTAATTGTCAGTCCCACAGCGTTAGCCTTCGCGGTTATTCTGGTTGTGATTGCCTTAGCGATTAACTTAAAGGAAAAAATTGGCCTGGAACGCGATATGATCATTGGCGTGATTCGGGCGGTCATTCAACTGACGGTGGTTGGTTACGTATTGACCTACATCATTAAGGTCAATCGAATTTGGCTGACAGGCTTAATGGTGGCAATTATTATCTTTAACGCCGCTTTGAACGCGAATAAGCGAGCTAATGGCATCCCTCACGCGTTTGCCATTAGTCTGTTAGCGATTGCCACTGCCACATTGATTACGATTCTGTTGCTGGTTATAGCGGGTGCGGTGCGGTTTACGCCTAGTCAAATCGTACCCATCTCGGGGATGATTGCTAGTAACGCTATGGTGGCTATTGGACTGGCTTACCGCAGCATGAATACCAGTTTCCACGATCAGCGGCAGGGCGTGCTGGAACGACTGGCCCTCGGTGCTAATCTGAAGCAGGCTTCCAAGCACATCGTTCAAATGGCGATTCGGACGGGGATGGCACCGACGATTGATTCAGCCAAAACGGTGGGAATCGTTAGTTTACCTGGCATGATGTCGGGTTTGATTTTTGCCGGCGTTGACCCCACCAAGGCCATCATGTACCAAATCATGGTCACCTTTATGCTGTTAGCGGCTACTAGTATTGGTAGCGTCATTGCCTGTTATCTGGCCTATCCGCGGTATTACAACAGTGATATGCAATTGAGAGACAAATCGTCAAATTCGGCTAAATAAGCTGATAACATAAAAGCAGCTTTACCATTCAGTTAGTCGCTGATAGTAAAGTTGCTTTTATGATTGAAAGCTTAGTTTTCCACTGGTACACCTGCGTTAAGGCGGTCCATGATCACTGAAATGGGTTCAATCTTCTTGATTTGTGAGATACCTAATCCAAATGAGGCATAACCCTTAGTGAGGTCGCCTTCAAGCATGCCAATCCGCATACCATCACCAGCAGATGAGGCTTTGGAAATTTCTTCCCGGCTTGCTCCCTTGTTATCCATTTGAACTAACTTATCTGGTAATTCGCCTGGTAAAGAACGGTAATAGGCTGGAAGTGTTCGGTACATCACCAGGTCATCCGCATCTGCTTTGAGTGCTAGTGCTTTGATATTTTCAGCCAAACGGCTTTCTTCAGACATCATAAAGGCAGTACCAGCATACAGACCCTCAGCACCAAGCGCAAAAACGGCCTTAGCGGTTCGTGCATCCACGATACCGCCAGCTGCCATCACGGGCATGTCGTTAGCAGCATCGACAACCATTGGGACAGCTGAAAGGGTACCGATAACCTTTGTAGGGATAGTGCCACCTTCATCAAAGCCGGTGGCAACGAAGATATCGACGCCAGCAGCTTCAGCCTGCTTAGTAATTTCAACTGTGGGTGTGATGGGACGAAAGACAACGGTAATCCCGGCTGCTTTAACTTTAGTTACTTGATCAGCATTAAAATCACCAACGCAGATGGCAACGGGAACCTGCTCATCAATCATGAGTTGAAGGGTTGGTTCGAAGAAGGTGTCATTTGGGTTATTAGACATTGCCAAATTTAAGCCAAATGGTTTGTCGGTTAATTGACGGGTTTTCCGAATTTCGTTACGGGTGCGTTCGATGGTTTCGTCCAGTGAACGGGTAACGGTTGTTTGGCCAGCGTTAAAACCAATAACCATTACTAACAGCAGCAACTAATTTAGCGTCAGTTAGCCAAAGTAGTGGGCCTTGAATGATTGGCTTTTCAATCTTCAAAATTTGAGCAACACGATTCGTCATGATTATTCACTCCAGTTATAATTTTTGTGATACAATTCACTTACAGATGTTATTATAGTGGCAGAAACCGAAACTTGCCATTAACTATTAAAATGAAAATTATTACTAAATAGATATAATTTTAAATAAGGAGGTTTGTCATGAGCACCCATCGAACATTATTGAACATCTTAAAAACGGTTGAATACTCACAAACTTTGTCGGACGTTGCTAACCGGCTGTTTATTAGTCAGCCCTATATTAGTAAATTACTTAAAGAATCTGAACAGGAATATCACGTCACTTTGGTCACTCGTACCAAGCCCATCGAACTTACTGATGCCGGGATTATCATGATTAATGGCTTACAGGCAGTAGTAGATGAAGAAAACCGACTTAATGAAAGCTTACTGGCACATATTAATCAGGAGAACCAGCCGATTCAAGTTGCCGTAACTGATCCGTTTTTGAGCGACATCGTAACGGATGGGTTGTCCAAGTACTATGCAGCGCATCCTAACCAGCCGATTAATATTAAGCTGTTAAACGATGTACCAGTTAGCAGCCAGATTGATACTAAAAATATCGATATCTTTGTCGGTAAGCGTCTGCTCGATACCAATTTTAAACAAATTCACGTTCCTGACCGACAATTGTGCTTTTTCATTTCGAGCCATTGTAATTACTACGACCCTGACAGACTCTATCAAGACTTTGAGTATGACTCAATTAAGGCGTTGAAGACTCATTCATATATTGGCTTCGCGGGTTATGATGCTTTTCAACGTTACGTGAACCTGAGCTTTAAAAAGGAAGATGTGGCGTTGTCGACCGCTCTAACTGTGCCAACGGCAGCGGATGCCCTTAGAGCTGTCGATCATATTCCTAACTCGGCGACGGTAACCACGTTATATACTGCCGAAAAGGTTTTTCCAGAACGGAATTTTAATTTAATGCCACTACCAGCAAACATACTGAGTCTCGCCTCAACCATCAATTATCGCGATACAGCGGATGACGCGTTTGTCAATATTGCCCAATACATTAAGCAGTTACTGCAAACCCACGATCATTCACTAATGGTATGATGATATCAATACTTCCAATTTGAAATGAAGGTCGTTATTAATGAGAATAAACGTTTTACAGCACACACCAAGTGAAGGCCCAGGCAGCATTATTGATTGGGCGGCCAACCGGGGCCATGAAGTCTATATTTACCACCCGTATCAGTTCGATGGCGTTTTGCCAACGGCGGATGACACGGACCTGTTGGTAATTTTAGGTGGGCCAATGAGTCCCAATGATGACGTGGAATGGGTTAAGAACGAGCGGCAATTGATCAAACAGTTACTAGCACAGCATAAACCGATTTTTGGTGCGTGTTACGGTGCCCAGCAAATTGCCAAAACGCTGGGGTATCAAGTTTTAAAAGCACCGCATAAAGAGGTCGGCTGGGCGCCGGTATACCTTCAAAGTAACCGTGTGCCAGGATTACCCAAACAGTTGACTGCGTTGCACTGGCACGAAGAGATGTTTGAAGTTCCCACTGAAGCACAGTTGTTATTTACCAGTGATTTAGTGCAGAATCAGGGCTTTATACTGGGCGATAACGTGATTGGCTTACAGTTTCATTTAGAACCCAAGACAATCGACGTACGTACCATGGCGATTAATGATGGTCAGTATGCCAATGAGGGGAATGATCTGCACCAGACTGCTGCGGAAATTCTCCAAGCACCGGTACCTGTAGAAAACAAAATGGCGATTGCCGCTATTTTTGATTTTTTAACCAAAACTGATGAGTAAAAACCCGTTTGAAAGCCCATTCAAACGGGTTTTTTGTTCGAAATTGACTCCAAATTAAACTTATCTTGTGATATCATAATTGTTATGAATTTAAACAGGGGATGATAACATTATTGAGCTTTTCGAAAAAGCACCGATTCCAAAAGCCTACTTTACCTTAGCTTTGCCCGTAGTTTTTGGGACCGTTATTTCCATGATTTATAACTTAACGGATACCTTTTTTATTGCGCAGACGCAAAACGCTAATCTGGTTGCCGGGATCACGCTGTGTACCCCGTTGTTTTCAATGATGATTGCATTGGGGGATATGTTTGGTCTAGGGGCTAGTTCAGCGATTTCGCGGTTACTTGGCCAGAAAAAGTACAAGCTGGCCGGCCGCGTCAATAGTTTTTCGTTCTATGGTGCGCTTGCACTTGGCATCATTGTGATGATTGGCCTGTTTGTGTTTCGAAAAGAAGGCTTGTCACTGTTGGGGGTCACACCTAGTACATATCGATATGCCAATATTTTTTATGAAATTATGGCGGCAGCTAGTGTGCTGATTATTATTTCCTTGGTTCCCATTAATACGCTTCGTACTGAAGGACTTGCCACTCAGTCGATGATTGGGACGGCAACAGGTACCGTATTGAAAATTTTCTTGGATCCGCTGTTTATCTTTGGCTTTCATTTAGGTGCAGCGGGGGCCGCGTTGGCAACCGTGTTCGGATACTTAGTTACGGATACTATCTTGATTGGGTACACTGTGCGACGCGCGCGTTATTTGCATGTTCATATTAACAAAATGAAGATTCCTCTTAGTGAGGTTAAAGACGTACTGATGATTGGCCTACCAGCTTCGGTAACGAACTTTATGACCATGCTGGGCACGGCACTCATGAATAATTTTTTGATCATCTATGGTGCCACCAAAGTTGCTGGCTTCGGGATTGCAATCAAGGTTGAAACCATTGTTATCATGGTACTCGTTGGTTTCTGCTTCGGCTCACAAGCGCTGATTGGATACAACTATGGTGCTAGAAATAAAGAACGGTTAACCAAGATTATTCAGTTTGACCTGTTAGTTAACGTCGTGTTCGCGTTTATTATTGCGCTGGGATTAATGGTGATTTCACCAGCCCTGTGTGGATTATTCATGAAGGACCAAAACGTTGTGCACGCTGCAAGTTACATGTTGCGCTGGTTCTTGATCACCACGCCGTTCATTGGGGCGTCAATGGTGTTCACCACCATGTTCCAAGCTGTGAACCAGCCGCTAGATGCTTTCTTGATGTCGGTTTCCCGCCAAGGTGTGGTGTTTGCCATCGTGATTTTCATCATGGCATCAGTCATGGGCTATCAGGGTGTTATCGTTTCACAACCAATCGCGGATGTCATCACTGCAATTATTGGTGTGGGTCTTTATTACCGAGAATTCGGTCCTAAGGGGAAAGTTGTTGCAAATTGGTAAAATAGAGTGTGAATACAAGCGGTTAAAGAGTGGAGAATAAGGCGTAGGCAATGGAAATCTTGGTTTTGGGATTTCTGTTGCCTACGCCTTATTTGCAACTCTTTGCTTGTTTGAGCACGTTTAACGATGAAAATAAACGTGCAACGCACTGGAATCTATCACGTGATAAGATAACAAACTCACACTTTTCATAGGAAGTATAACCGAAAAGAATAATGTAAACGCTTTAATTTTTAGCTAAAATAGGTTATAACAGATATATAAGCGAATGAAAATCAATTCACAAGCAATCCTTAGACATACGTAGAACTATAATATTTGAGTTATAGTATGATGTTTCAAGGATGATTTGTAAATTAGTTGCCATTTCGGCTTTCAATTCATATTTTAAAAAATAAATCATTTGGAGATGATGGAGTTATGCGTATTAAAGCAGCAGTTGTTGAAGAAAAGGGCGCTTCATTTGAAATGCGCGATGACATTGAATTAGCACCAATGCAAGCTGACGACTTGCAGATTCACATGGTTGCTTCAGGGATTTGTCATTCTGACGAAGCTTTACGTAAAGGTGACGCCGAGATCGGTTATCCGATTATTCTCGGTCACGAAGGCTCAGGAATCGTTGAAAAGATCGGTCCAGAGGTTAAAAACTTCAAAGTTGGCGATCACGTTGTCCTTTCCTTCTATGGTTGCGGAAGTTGTGTCAACTGTTTGAGGGGTGTTCCGACACAGTGCTTGAACTACGCTGCTAATAACCTATCAGGTGTTCGTCCAGATGGCAGTGCGCACTTCACTGAAAACGGTAAGCAAGTCGATGACATGTTTGACCAATCATCCTTTACCACAACGACCATTGTGCGTGAATCTAACGCGGTTAAAGTGCCTAAGGATTTGGATTTACGTAAATTAGGACCTCTGGGTTGCGGCTACGTGACTGGTAGTGGTACCGTTCTTAACACATTGAAGCCTCGTCCAGGTCAGACCATCGCCGTCTTCGGTACTGGTGCCGTTGGTTTAGCAGCTATGATGGCAGGTAGAATTTCTGGCTGTACCACTGTGATTGCCGTCGATGTTGTTGACTCACGGCTAGAACTTGCCAAGGAATTAGGCGCCACTGATGTGATCAACAGCAAGAGTGAAAATGCTGTTGAAAAGATCAAGGCGTTAACGGACGGCCACGGTGTTGACTTTGCGGTTGATACGACTGGTGTTACGGCCGTAATGGAAGATTCTATCCAAGCCTTAGCACAAGGTGGGACGTCAGCTTGCATCGCCGTTACCCCTAACCACATCGATTTGGATACTTGGAACGACCTTTGTGTGGATGACCGTAAAGTTATCGGTGTCAACATGGGCGATTCTGTACCACAGATCGATATTCCACGTTTGATCAAGTTCTACCAGGCCGGCATGTTCGACTTCGATAAGACCGAGAAGTTCTACAAGTTCGATCAAATCAACGAAGCTAACGCTGACTCAGGCAGTGGTAAGACCATCAAGCCAATCCTGGTCATTGATCCAGACTACGTACCAGGCAAATAATTGAATTCAGTTAAATAACACAGAATAGGCATCTAGGGGTGATTGTCTCTAGGTGCCTTTTCTGTTAAGCTGAAAATGGAAACGGTTTCATGAACGGCGTGTTTCTATTTAATCGCCTAAATGATTGTGAAAAACCAATCGTCATACGGACGTTTCCAAACATTGAAGTGGAGGTAGTTATTCATGAGTATTGTGGTTTCTGCTTTAAAAGAAGAGCAGCCCCACGAAAAACGGGTTGCCATCGATCCAGATGTTACCAAGCGGCTAATTAAAGCCGGCATGAAAGTTCTGATTGAAAAGGGCGCGGGGGTTGCGTCTTACTACAACGATGACAGCTATCAAACAGCTGGTGCAGAAGTAGTGGACCGGCAAACGGCATTATCTCAAGCTGACGTGGTTGCGGTCATTAATCTACCTAGTGATGAGACACTAGCGGCACTGAAATCTGGACAAGTGCTGATAGGGCTACTGAGTTCACTGATCAAACCGGAAAAGATGCAGCAGTTGGCTGATAAAAAAGTGTCGGCACTATCGTTTGAACTATTGCCGCGGACCATCAGTCGTGCGCAGACCATGGATGTTTTGAGCTCGCAATCCAGTGTTGCGGGCTACAAGGCTGCCTTAGTTGCCAGTGATGCCTATTCGAAGTATTTCCCAATGATGATCACCGCTGCTGGGACCGTTAAGCCGGCAAAAGTGCTCGTACTGGGTACCGGTGTTGCTGGGTTGCAAGCTATTGGGACCGCTAAGCGTCTTGGTGCAATTGTTTCCGGTTACGATGTTCGGCCGGCCTCGAAGGGTGAAGTGGAATCCTTAGGTGCCACCTTCTTAACCAGCTCGGTTTCCAATGGTGCTGGTTCCGGCGGGTATGCCCGTGCATTGACCCCAGAAGAAACGGCCGCACAGCAAAAAGAATTAGCAGATTTCATCGCTAGTAATGATATCGTCATCACTACGGCGCAGGTGCCAGGTCACAAGCCACCATTGATGGTCACTCAAACAAGTGTCGATAACGCTAAGCCAGGCACCGTCTTCGTTGACTTGGCTGCTAGTGACTTAGGCGGCAACGTTGCCGGTAGCAAACCTGACGAAACGGTGACGACTGAGAATCAAGTGACGATCATTGGTGGTAATAACCTCGCCAGTGAGCTTTCCAACTCAGCGTCGCAACTTTACGCCAAGAACGTGCAGTCGGTGATCAATGCCATGGTTGATAAAGAGGGTAATTTGGCCATCGATCCTAAAGATGATGTCTTTAGTGGTCTCACTGCAACAACGGACGGTGAAATTATTAATCCGCGGCTACGTGAAGCCCTCAAGCTGGATCCGCTACCAACGGATGAGCCGGTAAAGGACGAAAAGACTGATCAATCAGCTGAGTCGAAGGGAGCTGAGTAGAATGAGTCAGGAACTATATACGAATCTTGCCATTTTTGTTTTAAGTTTATTAGTTGGGTTTGAAGTGATCAGTAAAATCCCTGCAACATTGCATACGCCAATGATGTCTGGTGCTAACGCCATTCATGGGGTGGTTGTTGTGGGTGCCATTTTAGTTGCGTTGGAAGCTAATAGTACTACCTCGTATGTGATTGCTTTTATTGCCGCTTTCTTGGGTGCAATTAACGTTTCCGGTGGTTATGTTGTGACTGACCGGATGCTTGAAATGTTCTCGAAACCTAAGGACAAGGACAACAAAGGAGGCGAGAAGTGATGTCTGGATTAATGACACTTGTTTCCTTAGCTTACTTGATCAGTGCGGTTTGCTATGTCATGGGGCTGCACATGATGCGGACACCCAAGTCGGCCCGTAATGGTAACCGGTTATCATTTGTCGGCATGATGATTGCCGTTTTGATGACTTTCTTAATCGTTTTGGAAAAGAACGATACCACGATAACCGCATGGCTGGTCTTGCTGGTTGCCCTGGTTCTGGGTGTTGGCTATGGTGTTTACCGAGCTCGAACCGTTAAAATGACGGATATGCCGCAACTAGTTAGTCTGTTCAACGCTGTTGGTGGTGGTGCTGCCGCCGCAATCGGGACTTTTGATTATCTGAGTAAGGCAAATGGCAGTTCGCTGTCCGTTGCCTTCTCACTGCCCGTTATTTTGGATTTGATTATTGGTAGCATTACCTTCTCAGGTTCACTGATTGCCACGGGAAAATTAGCCGGGAAGGTTTCCGGTAAGCCAATTACTTTCCCAGGCGCTAAACTACTGAACGGCATCGTTGTTTTGATTATTGTTGCTGCCATTGTTTTGACGGTTGGCTTTCCAACTAATGTTTGGACGTTGGTCACCGCCATTGTTGCCAGTCTGGTCTTTGGTATTTTAATGACTATTCCAATTGGCGGTGCCGATATGCCAGTTGTTGTTTCGCTGTTAAACGCCTTTACTGGCCTGGCGGTTGCTATGGCTGGTTTCGTTATCGATAACCAAGTCTTGATCATTGCCGGTGCCTTAGTTGGTGCTGCAGGGACTATTTTGACCTTGCAGATGGCCGCTGCCATGAACCGTTCAGTGGCGAACATCATTGCCGGTGGTTTCGGTACGGGTGATAGTGGCGGCGCTAGTGCAGCTGATGATGTTCCCGTTAACGTTAAGGAAACCTCAGCTGATGATATTGGCGTTCAGCTGGCCTATGCCAAGAACGTTATGATCGTTCCCGGATATGGGCTTGCCGCTGCCCAAGCACAGCATGAAGTGGCAGAATTGGCGAAATTATTAACCGATAATGGCATCAATGTTAACTACGCCATTCACCCAGTTGCTGGACGGATGCCGGGTCATATGAACGTGCTGCTGGCCGAAGTTAACGTGCCGTACGAGCAAATGAAGCAGCTTGAAGAAGCGAACGCCATGTTTGAAAACACGGATGTTTCGCTGGTTATTGGTGCCAACGATGTGACCAATCCGGCTGCTCGTGAACCAAATACGGCCATTTCTGGGATGCCTATTTTGGACGTTGATAAATCGAAGTCGGTGGTCGTCATCAAGCGTTCGATGAGTACCGGTTATGCGGGTATTCAAAACGCGCTGTTCTCTGATGATAAGACTAGTATGTTCTTCTCGGATGCGAAGAAGGGGTTGCAAGAAATTGTGGCTTCTACTAAAGAGTATCTGGATCAATAAGTTTAATTTGGGTTGAAAATAGGTTTACTGATATGTTTCAAGGTTTGATTGAAAGCAGCCTGACCGTTGTCATTTATTGATTGCGGGCAGGCTGCTTTTATTTGATCTTATTTAAAAATTTTGGCACGCTCAAACGATCACAGAACCACTAATTTAGCGAGCGAAAGTGTATAATAACAGTAAAATAAGCTGAAGGGAATGACCAGCCATGGACAGACAGACGAGGATGACGCGCTATCAGCAATTTTTAAAAAGACATTTCCGAGCGTTCGTTTTTATCGTTGCCGCAGTTGTTCTATTTCTTAGTGTGAGTTTTGTCAGCACTTCCGTACATGCCGCACCCGCTAAAGAAGAAGTTAGTAGTCAGCAAAAAGCAGTTAAAAAGCAGTTGCAGAAGTATATTAATTCGGTCACTAAAGATGGCACAGTCAGTGTTTCTTTTTATAACCTGGGGGCTAAGTCTGCCACTCCCGCAGGTGCCAGCAGTACTGCCAGTTTTTACAAAGCGGGTCAGTTAGCTGTGGAGAGTCCTAATGCGCATAAAGCTTACACGTCAGCAAGCACTTATAAAATGTTTATTGTGACTAATATTCTATCTCGGATTAATTCGGGAACGCTGAGCAAGAGCGTCCTGAAGTCAACCGGATTTAAAGAAATGATTTTACACAGTCAAAACGGTTTTGCGGAAAGTTATTTAAGTTCATACGGATTAAGCAACATGAATCGCTTTGTTAAGAAACAGGGCTGGTACTCACATCCCTTTGTTGCGGGTCGAGCAGCCCGAACCACTTCCGCAACGTTGGTTTCCGTGATGCGTAAATTAGATCAGGGCCGTTCCCCATTCAATAATGCGTCAAATCGTAGTCAGGTGTTGTCACTGATGAGTCGCCAGGTCTACCGCTCCGGTATTCCCGCTGGCGCCAACCAAGCTACTAAGGGGTCAAAGACTGCCGACAAAGTTGGTTGGCTCTGGTCGTATAACAACGATGCGGGCATCGTGACTTTACCAAATGGGCAGCGATACGCCATCGCCATTATGACTCACGGCCATGGTCAATCAGGATTCAGTGGTTTTCCGAAGATTGCTCGGATCACGAAGAATATCCAAACCATTGTGTATGGTAAAACGACTACGAATAAGGTTGATCAGCTGTATGGTGTTAAATAGTGTGTGAAAATAAGCGTTTAAAGAGTGGAGAATAGGGCACAGCCAACGGAAATCCTGGTTTGGGGTTTCTACTGGCTGTGCCCTATTTGCAACGTTTTGAATCTGCGTGTACTTGCTATTAGCTCACTTATAACTCCTCCAAATGATGCAGCGCCACCAACAGCATCTGTTTGAAACTATCGGTTTCGTTAACCGCGTTGTTTTTAAACCAACCACGGCCAACGTTGACAATTTCACCAATAATGAGATTACGGATCATTCGGGTGACATTCAAACGGCGCTCATCACGCATATCGAGTTTCAGCAATAACTGATACAGAATTTGTCTCAATGCTTGAGAACTTGGTACTTGATTGGGATCATGATTTAATAGTTCACGGGGGATTGCCAGTACGAACTGCGTGAGTTTAAAGCGCTCAAGTGCGTATTGCCGGCAAACAAACGCAAACTTAAGAACGGCCACTTCACCCGATAGACCTAGGAGTTGCTGCTGTAATTTAGCCAGTAAATCGGCATTATAAGCCTCATCGATGGAAGCGTTCAGTGCCGTGACATCAGGAAAATAATTGTACAGTGCCTGCGAGTGGATGCCCAATCGCCTGCTGATGTTAGAGAAGGTTAACGGCTGCTGTTGGGCAATCAGCTCCATGGCAGTATTGATGATTTTTGTTTTATTCAAAGTTCGACTTGTCAAAAATATTCGCCCCTTTGGATTGAATTTTACACACAGTCATTTATAATTACAAGGTGTAAATACTAAAATTTGGTCATGAAAGAAGACGTTAATGTGGATACGGTCATCTTACTATTTGTTGGTTTAATCATCGGTGTCATCGTTATCTCCTTGGGCGGTGGTGGAGGTGCCATTTATCTTGGGTTGTTAGCTTCCGTGTTTAAAATTTCACCGCTATCAGCAGCTGCCACTTCGCTTGTGACCTCGCTGCCCTCTGTGATTATCGGTTCATGGGGCTATTATCGGCAAAAACAAATTAATTTTCGGATTGGCAATCAGATGTTGATTTCTGCTATTCCGGCTGTTGTGATTGGCGCGTTATTGGCACCGTATATTCCAGAAGTGATCTACCGCTGGGCGCTGGGGCTGATTCTGGTTATTTTAGGGCTCAGAATCATTATCCGAAAAGGTGACCGAACTTCACACACGACCCATACGTTACTGATGGCTTCGATGTACGGTGTGTTAAGTGGTCTGATGGTGGGAGTTGCCGGTATGAGCGGTGGCGGTCCGGTTTTGGCTGGTCTGTTAGTTCTTGGTTTAAATACCTTTCAAGCCGTTGCCACGTCTTCTTATGTTTTAGTTGGTTTAAGTATCATTGGTGCGCTGATGCACATCAGTGGGGGTCAAGTCGACTGGCAGTTAGGGTTGCCATTGATGCTTGGAGCTGCAGTTGGCGCCTTGATTGCGCCGTTGTTAATGAAGCGAATCGCCAGATCATCACATGCGGCGATGGTTCAGGTCATCATGGCTGTTTTGATGGTGATTATGGGGATTAATACCATTCGCTAACGCCGGTTTGAGGAGCTTTGTGTATCGACGAAGCTCAAGTATCATCATCCCTTTTGACTAAGGAAGCGTTCAAATCACCTGCTGAGCAGGGAAAGTCGTATAATAGATGTATTCTACCAAAAATGGGGGCCAATCCATGACAGAAACAAATCATTTTTATGAGACCTTTCAACCAAGTCATTATGACTTATATCTAGATATTAACCGGGAAACAAAGTTGATTTCCGGTAAAACCACGATTACAGGAAACGCTTCTGAAACAGCGATTTCCCTGCATCAGAAATTTCTCAACGTGTCTGCTGTTGAGGCGGATGGGGAAGCAGTCGAATTTAACTTAGATCAACCTGCTGAAGCCATTCGCATCAACCTCAAACAAGCTGGGGAAACCACGCTGACGGTGACCTATACCGCACCTTTAACTGATTCCATGATGGGGATTTACCCCTCTTACTATGAAGTTAACGGCGAAAAGAAGCAAATCATCGGCACTCAGTTTGAAACGACCTTTGCCCGTCAAGCCTTCCCAGGAATTGACGAACCAGAAGCTAAGGCCACCTTTGATTTAGCCATCAAATTTGACGAACATCCTGGTGAAACCATTATCAGTAATATGCCGGAAGTTCGCACAGAAAATGGTGTCCATTATTTCGACACTACCATGAAAATGTCCACTTATTTGATTGCCTTTGCCTTCGGTGAGCTACAAACAAAGCAAACCAAGACCAAAAGTGGTGTGACAGTGGGCGTTTTCGGTACTAAAGCGCATAAGAGCAACGAACTGGACTTCGCTTTGGATATTGCCAAGCGCTCCATTGAATTTTACGAAGACTTCTATCAAACCCCATACCCACTGCCACACTCATGGCAATTGGCACTACCTGACTTTTCAGCCGGTGCTATGGAAAACTGGGGCTTGGTCACTTATCGGGAAGCCTACTTGCTGTTAGATCCTGACAACACCTCGCTGGAAATGAAACAGCAGGTCGCCACAGTCATTGCTCATGAATTAGCCCACCAATGGTTCGGTGATTTAGTGACCATGAAGTGGTGGGATGATCTCTGGCTTAACGAAAGCTTCGCCAACATGATGGAATACGTGGCGGTGGACGCCCTTGAACCTGATTGGCACATCTGGGAATTATTCCAGACCAGTGAGGCACCAATGGCACTGAACCGGGATGCCACTGATGGTGTTCAATCCGTTCACGTGCAAGTGGAGGACCCCGCAGAAATCGATGCGCTGTTTGACAGTGCCATCGTTTACGCCAAGGGTGCTCGGATGCTGGTGATGGTGCGTTCATTATTGGGTGACGATGCACTGCGTAAGGGGCTAAAGAAATACTTTGAAGCTCACCAGTATGGCAATGCCACCGGTGCCGACTTATGGTCAGCACTGGGTGACGCCTCTGATTTAGACATTGGCGCCATCATGAACTCTTGGTTGGAACAACCAGGTTATCCAGTGGTGGATGCGCAAGTTGTCGATGGTCAGCTGACCTTAAAACAGCACCAATTCTTTATTGGCGACGGCAAAGATGCTGGGCGACAATGGCAAATTCCGTTGAATAGTAATGATTCACAGTCGCCGGCTATTTTCAAAGATGCTAAACTGTCTCTAGGTAATTATGATGACGTTCGTAAACGTCTTGGGGAACCATTCCGTGTGAACGTGGGGAATAATTCTCATTTTATCGTACATTACGATGAGACATTACTGAACGATATTTTAGCTCACGTGGATGAGTTCGATGCTATTACTCAGCTGCAGTTGATGCAGGATCTGCGTTTATTAGCAGAGGGTCGGCAGATTTCCTACGCTAGTGTTGTGCCACTGTTGAAGCAATTTGCTGATAGTCATGAAGCGGTGGTCATCACCGCCTTGTATACGTTAGCGAATAATTTAAAGAAATTTGTGCTACCTGATTCAACGGCAGAAAAGCAGCTGCAGCAACTGTTTGATCAACTCAGTGCTGCTCAAGTTGAACGTCTCGGCTGGTTACCAGTAGCTGGTGAATCTATCGATGATCAGCTGTCACGGCCGATGATTTTGAGCGCGGCATTATACGCCCAAAATGCGGCTGCCATTGCGGCTGCTCACCAAATTTTCCAAGATAATCAGACGCAGTTAGCAACGTTGTCGGCTGATATTCGTGGCTTGATTCTGACCAATGAAGTGAAGCATTATGGTAACGAAAAACTGTTTGATCAGTTATTAGCTGATTATCAACAGACCGCAGATGGCAGTTACAAAGCCAATATTCGTGGTGCTTTGACCAGTACGCCAGACGCTGAGTTGATCAAGAAAACTATTGGGCAGTTTGAAAATGCGGATGTGATCAAACCGCAAGATCTTCGTGGCTGGTTCAGAGGGGTGCTGGCAAATTCTCACGGCGAACAGGCGGCGTGGGATTGGCTTCGCACGGATTGGCAATGGCTGGAAGACACGGTTGGTGGCGACATGGAATTCTCCACTTACATCACCGTTACAGCCGGTGTCTTCAAGACAGCTGATCGATTAGCTGAATTCAAGGCTTTCTTCGAACCCAAACTTAATACGCCAGGTTTGACCCGTGAGATCACCATGGATATTAAGGTGATTGAAAGCCGGGTAGCGTTGATTGAAGCTGAAAAAGGCGCTGTGAATCAAGCAGTTGCCGGTGAGATTAAGTAGTTTAATAGACAAAAAAACAGGCAGTATCTCAGTTGAGATGCTGTCTGTTTTATTGTACGAACTATTCTTCGTCACCGAAGTTAAGTTCTGACATGGAATCTTCTAGTTCTTCCAGTAAGTTATTTTGCTCAATGAGTTTGAGCCATGCCTGCTGGTTTTGCTCGCCACGCAGCTGCTGAGTAATCTTGCCGTGGACTTGTTCAACGAATTGGCTGTACAGTTTGTCTGCTTGACGCTGCACCATGGTGTCGTTGTAACGACGTGCTGGTGCGCGCTTAAGGTTTTCAGCATTTAAATAAGGGAGTGCCCTTTCCATGAAGCGCGCTTCGACTTGACTATTAGCAGTGAGATAATCTTGTAACTCTGTGGGATTCAACTGATTCACATCACTTTCAGAACAAATGTTCTTTTTTACTAGTATAGCTGAAACTTCAGCAGAGTTAAATAGCGGATTGTTGATTTGACCGCTGAGATAACAAGTATCAGCCAAAAAATATTTTACGGTGTAAACATGGTAAAATGAAGGTAATTTATATGTAGGAGGAATCGTCATGACACAGATGAAGGCATCCGAAGCACTGGTAAAAGAATTAGCAAATTGGCAGGTTGATCACGTCTACGGTATTCCGGCAGATTCACTGATTGATGGTTTTGCAGCTGAGCAGGATCTCGTCCGTTACATTCAGGTTCGCCACGAAGAAGTTGGTGCGCTGGCCGCAGCGGCTGAATCTAAGTTAACGGGTAAAATTGGCGTGGCGCTGGCCGCAGTGGGTCCGGGTGCTATTCATCTCATTTACGGTTTATGCGACGCTAAAATGGATCACACGCCAATGTTAGTCATCATCAGCAACGTCGCCACCAGTATGATGAACACCCATTATCTGCAAGATATGGATGAAGATGAACTGTTTGCGGGCTTAGATACCTTTCATCGGCAGGTCAGTGACGCTAAACAGATTCCGGGGACGATTCGGACGGCAATTCAAGCGGCCTATGATACGCAATCCCCATCGGTAGTCATTATTCCAGACGATTTGGCTAACGTTGAAATTGAGTATGAAGCATTACCGATTCAAAGCCAGGCACAACCCATTTTAGCTGGAACCGATGAGCAAGTCGCTGAAACGATTTCGCTGATTAAGCAGGCGCAACATCCCGTCATGTTGGTGGGTACTGGGATTCGCCACGCGCAGTCAGAAGTCGTGGCCTTCTCCGAAAAGTTTGGGTTGCCGGTGGTCACAACGGCACCAGCAGTGGGTTATGTTCCCACTAATTTCGCAAATAATCTGGGTGCCCAGGGAACGATTGGGACGCAACCCGCCTTCGAGGCAATGCACATGGCCGATTTGGTTGTGATGGTGGGTACCAGCTATCCGTTCATGCGGTTTATGCCAAAAACGATTAAAACGATCCAGATCAATAACGATGGACAGGCACTTGGTGAACAGTTCCCAGCGACGCAGATGGTTCGGGCGGATGCCAAAACGTACTTAAACCAAGTGCTTCAAGCTCAGGCTGAAGCTTTGCCAGAAAGTCATTTCTTGAAAGCTTGTCATATTGCACGGGAAAATTGGCACGGGTACTTGGACGAACGGGTGGCCGCGCGTCCTGATGGCTTGTTGACACCTGAAGCCGTGTTGCGTCAAGTGTCTCAACTGGTTACTGCCGATACCGTTTATGGCTTGGATATTGGTAATAATACCGTGTGGTCAACTCGGATGCTGCCGTTTGGTGATGGGCAGGTCATGACCATGTCATCATGGTTTGGCGCCATGGGTTACGCTTTGTCTGCTGGGATTGCGGCTCAGTTAACTTATCCAGATCGCCGGGTGATCACGGTTTCTGGTGATGGTGGGTTTTCAATGGTCGTCCAAGATATTTTGACCCAAGTTCAGTATCAGCTGCCCGTGATTAACGTGGTTCTTGAAAACGGTGGTTACGGCTTTATTCGTCAGGAAAAGGCCAAGGCTGGTCAAAGTGATTATGCGCTAAAGTTCATGAATGCTAACTGGGCTGGAGTCGCTGAAAATATGGGGGCTATTGGCCTACGAGTTACCAACGATGCGACGCTGAAAGCAGCTGTTGAAACCATTAAGCAGCACTTGGCAGCAGGTGATAAAAAGCCAATCGTGCTGGATGCCATAGTGACGGATGAAGCACCGTTGGATACCAATACCATGAAGCTGGATCCAGACAAGTACTCTGACCGGATGGTTGGGCAGTTTCGGGTTAAGTATCATCTAGATGGTGACCGTTATCCGTCATTAAGAAGAATTTTAAACCGGCTTGAAGCCGATAAATAAGATTGGGGTAAAGTTAAATGGAATTTACGTGGACGGTGGACGAACCTGGTTTGTCAGCCAAACAGGTGCTGGGGCAGCATGGCGTCAGTCACCGGATGTTTACGCAACTGAACCAAAGTAACGGACAAATACTGGTCAACGGCGTTTCGGTGAAGCCGGTTGTTAAGGTGAAGCCGGATGATCAAGTAACATTGGTGGTGCCAGTGGAATCAGCTGATCCAGAGGTACCCGTTAGTTCAGCGCCCTTGCAGGTCATTAGTGAAGATGAAAACGCCATGGTAGTCTTGAAACCTGCTGGGCTCACTTCAGTCCCCGGTCCCAGTAACCGAACCGATACACTGGTCAACCGAGTGAAGGGCCATTTAGTCGCTATGGGTGACCAAAACCTCGTCCCTCATATGATTACCCGACTGGATCGAGACACCAGCGGCCTAGTGCTGGTCGCCAAGCATCGGCTAGCTAATTCCTGGTTCAATCAGCAACTAGCGGATCACCGATTGAAAAAGCGTTATTTGGCGATCGTTAGCGGTCAATTAGAAAAAGACCACGACATGATCGATGCCCCTTTGAGACGTTCAGATGATGGCTTTGATCAGATCGTTGCAGCAGACGGTAAGTCAGCGCAAACCGAGTATTGGGTGCGTCAGCGCAGTGAGGGCTGGACGTTGGTCGAAGTGTTGCTACACACTGGTCGCACCCATCAGATTCGGGCCCACTTCAAATCCATTGGTCATCCACTGCTTGGTGATGCACTTTACGGTGGTCCTCTGGATCAAATCAAACGGCAGGCCTTACACGCATACCAATTAGATTATCAAGATCCAGTTACAACCGCAGTCCGTCACTTTGAAGCTGATTTACCGGCCGATATGTTGAAAATAATTAAGTGAGTAACTTGAAAAATGATGCAACCCAATGCATGATTATCTGAGTAAATGATGTTGAAAAAACAGATTAAATTAAGAATTCATCTCATAATAAACTTTCTAGTGTAAAACGCTTGCTATTCCCTAGAAATTCTGTATTATGGCAATTGTAAAAACTACTAAGGAGTGAATTTGATGACAACTAATGATGAGTCACAGCAGGCGATTGCAAAGATTTTGGACCAGATGGACGAAAACCTTTCTGAATTATCGTGGTTTGACTGTGACCTTAAGGACGACAAGTTTGTTAAGCACATGGCTGAAATGAAGGCATCTTTAAAGGCTGCCAAAAAACCGTTTGTTGACAAGGACTTAGTTACAGAATAGACCGTTGCTGGAGACATCAGTTTGTCGCCATTAATTTGAAACACCGTACTCAGACAATTTTCAAATAGCACCTCCTACAAACCGCGCGTTTGTTGGGGGTGTTTTTAGTTTCCTTCAAGAAGCTAAACGCTTATGTAATAGCTAATGATAGCCCTTTCAAAAAAGGTGGGTCACCTGACGCTTATGGTGTACAATATACATATCATGTATATCTAGGAGGACGAGAGCAATGAGTCAGTTTGTTATTGAGAAACCATTTTGGGACATATTTCCAGAGGTTCGGATCGCTTTGATCCGCGTCAATGGTCTGAATAATCACGCTCAGATTCCAGCTTCAATTTTGGCAGAAGCCAACGCACATGCGGCCGATTTGATACCGGAAGATCCCATCAGCGCCAACCCATTTATACAGGAGTGGCGGGAGGCTTTCCGTAAGTTCAAAACCAAAAAGGGAGCTCGTTATGCCGTTGAGAACCTGTTAAAACGGGCAAAAAATGGCAACCCAGTACGTTCCATTAATCCGTTAGTGGATCTTTATAATGCATTCTCATTACGAACCGGATATCCTTGTGGCAGCATGGACACCGCGTCTTTAAAAGGTGATATTCGGTTGACAGTGGCCAAAGGTGGCGAGCCCTTTCATGCAATCAGTGAAGAAGAGCCTGAACCAGCTTTGCCAGGTGAGGTGATTTATAAGGACGAGATCGGCGTGATTAGCCGTTGCTGGTGCTGGCGTGATGCTGAACGGGTTGAGACTCGTGATGACACTACTGATGCGACCATGTATATTGAATGTCTGAAGCCAGAATGGCAAGCGGATCACGAGAAGACTGTCAAAGAGCTAACTGATCAGATCGAAAAGTATTTGGGTGCCAAAACCGAAACGGTCTTTATGGATCGTGATCTTAGCACTGTTAATTATGATTAAGATTCAAATTAGCATGGCTGTACAACCTAATTACTCATTAAAAACCAGATTCCGCAAAACAAGCCTATCCCGACGAAGTTCGCCGAGAGGGGCTTGTTTTAGGTTAGATTCTGGAATTTGAGTTTTGTTGCACCGGTGTTTTGCGGTAAAATACTAGGGAAAGGGAGTGAACATCATGGCGGAGAACGAAGCGGTTGAATGCATTGTGGATGGCAAAGCTTACCACATCGATGAGGGGCTGTACCTTGCAGATTTATCCACGGCGATTCGTCAGCGGGTCAAGCACGATTATCCCAAAGCGAAGGTGACGGATTTTATTTGTGGTCACCATTTGTTAAAGTATCGATTGGCCAACGTAGATGCCATGATTAACTCGGATTTAAAACAAAGTCAAAAAATCAATCGTAAGCTGACACGGGCCATGCAAAGCGATGACTACGAAATCACGGATGTGAACGAGACCCTGACGAATAGTCTGACTGTTGGCGAGCGGGTGGCGGATAACGTGGCTCGTTTTGGTGGGAGTTGGGGCTTTATCGGGATCTTCGTGTTCGTCCTGATTGCTTGGATGCTGGTTAACGGATTACAGTTATTTGGTGTCCACTTTGACCACTTTCCCTTCATTTTGTTGAATCTGGTTCTAAGCTGTATCTCTGCGATTCAAGCGCCCATCATTATGATGAGTCAGAACCGTTCAGCTGATCGTGACCGGATGGCCGCTGAAAACGACTACCACGTCAACTTGAAATCAGAGCACGAATTACGAATCTTACATGCTAAGCTAGATCACCTCTCTCAAAATCAAATTCCTCATACCCTAGAGATTGAGAAGTTACAGATTGAAATTCTCTCGGAGATTCGCTCTGAGTTAGCGGAGTTGCGGGAGCATCAAGAATGAACTCAAAAAGCGCTGTTTCGACAAATATTGCCGGAACAGCGCTTTCTTACGCTATATTCTAAAATTGATGACGTTAATTATCAAAAGTTTTAAGTTTGCCACGGAATTGATTGATATTCGTGTAGCCTTTTTGGTTCATGATTTCTCTGAGTTCTTTCGCTAACCGGTCGAATAGTGGCGTGCCTTCATAGCCGAATTGAGTCCCAATCTGAACCATTGAAGCACCACATAAAATGTGTTCAAACACATCGACACCGTTTAAAATACCACCAGTACCAATAATCTTAATCTCTGGTTTCAAGCGTAATGCTAACCCACGCACGTTGGCTAAAGCAGTTGGTTTCACTGAAGCGCCACCGATACCACCGAAGCCACCCTTGGGACGAATGGCTACTTGTTCAGTCTGGGGGTCAACTACTAGTGCGTTACCGATACTATTAATGGAGTTGACAAAGGTAAGTGGGTATTGGTTCAAAATCGCTGCAATTTGGTCAAAGTGAACCAGATCAAAATAAGGCGGTAGTTTGACACCCAGTGGTTTAGTATAGAACTCAAAAACCTTATCCAGTACGGTATTGACCCGGTCAAAATCATAACCAACTTGCGGTTTGCCAGGAACGTTAGGACACGACAAATTCAACTCGACGAAACCCGTGTATTCAGATTCTTGAATCTGGTGCAGCATGGCTAAGTTATCTTCCAAACTTGTGCCGGCTACGGAAAGAAAATTGGTAGCGTCAGGACGTTTACGTTGGTCATCAATCACATAATCTAAGTAATAATCCAAGCCGTTATTTGGTAACCCCATGGAGTTAATACTGCCTTTAGGCAAAGTGTGCATCCGAGGTGACGGATTGCCCGCTCGTTTCTGTGGCGTAGCACTCTTAGTGACGTATGCACCAGCGTTAGAGGCCACCAGTGCGTCCAAATCCTGTTTATTCTGGCAACGGACTCCCGCTGCGTTCATCATACAGTTGTCAAAAGTTCTGCCACCAATAGTCGTTGCTAAACTCGTCATCAAAAATCAGCTCCCTGTCTGAATTTATTTGGTCTTCAATTGCCGTTAACTTTACAGTATAAATTTGCCAGCGTCAAGTGAGATTTCAAACAAGCTATTTCGGGTGAACAACTTAACGCTTACCGAAAGTTTCAGCAGACAATTGTGGTCAAAAACTGGTAAGATAGAGCTTAAATGTTTAGAGGGGGTCAATGATGAGTGAAAATGATCAGGTAGCATTAAAGCTTGGTGACGATAAGTTCGCTAAAATGATGTTGTTTTTAAAAACGCCAATCAACCAGCAGAATCACCTAGACTATAAGTTTGGTAATTCTGAACTTCGTGAACTGCAGGAAGGTATCTGGGCAATGCCCGCATACTTGACGGATGATGATCCGTACAGCCTATTCTTCCTGTTTACCACGATTGATACTGGTGAAATGGTGGTGGCTTTTGCGGAAGGCACCCGGCAGGATAAACAGCTGAAACTGGGTCAACCGTTAACCACTGGGGCCGGTTTGAACAGTTTGTTTGCACAACAAGACAAGCGTGCGCAACGCGTCTTGAAGTTTTTGAACGATATTTCTCGGGCTGACGAAGCCGAGTGGCATGAGATTGCTGACTAAGATTTGTTTTCAAGAGCGTATTGACAACACGCGTGCGGAAATCTATACTGGATGAAATTAATAAACCTTTTAAATTTAGTCCCGTGAGGCTAATAAAGGGTCGGCGCTGGCGACAGCAAAATACGACACCTCTATACCTGCGGGCATAGGGGTGTTTTTTTACTATAATTCGAGATGAGGAGTGGTTGAGTTGGCAAAGAATGGGTTAGGACGGGTGCCCGCAATTCCTATGAGCGCGCGGCACATGTCTTACTGGGATATGTTTGCCACCTGGGTTGGTGCCAATGCCAATAACGGGACTTGGTACATTGGCGGCGTGATTGCTGCCTGTGGCTTTTTAACGGCTTCAACGACTTTGATTGTGACTGGTATTATTTCATATTTGTTGTTGGCAGCTGCTAGTTATATGGGTTATAAAACGGGGCTAACTGCCATGACTCTGACCCGGGCATCCTTTGGGCTGCGTGGCAGTCTTTTACCATCAGTGATTAATCTTGTACAGTTTATCGGCTGGGCTGCGGTGAATACCTTTATTGCCGCAACCTCAATGAGTTATTTATTTCATGATCTGTTTGGTTGGCCAGTCTATGGCAAGCCCGGCGGTACGATGGGCTTGGCAGTGGGTATCATCGTGATGAGTATTTTTCACCTTCTGAGTATTTCGGTAGGGCAGCGATCCGTACAGATGATTGAACGGGTGGGAATCGTTTTAGTTTTCATCTTTGTGATTTGGGAATCAATCGTGGTCTTTAAGACGGTTTCCTTCCACGAAATTATGAGTTGGCAGCCGCCTCACAATTTAAAAATGACGCCAGGCGCTGCGGTTGATGTCTTGGCAGCATTTAACTTAGCTTGGGTAACTGCAGCCAGTGATTTTTCTCGCTTTACCGGTGTGAAGAAGAATGCCACCCAAGCTTCTTTCCTTGGTGCGAACTTGGGCCTGTTCTGGTTCGCCTTTATCGGCTTGATTGCCACCATTGGAACCGCCATTACGCTGAATCACTTTGATCCGAATAATTCTGATCCAAGTACGATTGCTAGCAAGTTAGGTTTAGGGTTCTTAGCCATGATCGTGATTATTTTGACCAGTACCACTGCTAACGCGGTGAACCTCATGTCAGCTGGATCGGCGCTGACCAACATGACGCGTCGGCTAAGTCTGACGGTAAGTTTATGGGTAGTGACGTTGATTGCAACGGCCGTCACGTTTTTGCCAATCTTTGTCGCATCGTTCCTGACGATTTTTACAGCGTTTCTGGATGGTATCGGCATGGTGCTTGGACCAGAAATTGGTATTTTTCTGGCAGACTATTTCTGGCTGCGGCGGCGGAACTATCAAATTGATGACTTCTCGAAGGCGCACGGGCAGTATTGGTACCAAGGCGGCGTTAACTGGATCGCTATTCTAGTGTGGGCAGTATCGGTGGCTTGTTACATCGGACTCAAACACGTGGCAATCATTGCGAATACCATTGGGGCAACGTTCGTGGTTATTTTACTAAGTATGGTGCTGTACGGTATTCTGATGAAATTCACGCAAAAGCAGGTTAAATAGGTTTCCAACGGGGTTTGATAATGTTATTCTTACTATAGTGACAGGATATGGCTGGCTATTACTGGAAATACTTTTGAAGTTTGTCTTTAAATGTAGTTTGATAAACGTCGCTAGTCGCTAAACTTGACAAAATTGCCATGGATGGCGCTACAATGCGCTTTGAGTGCTCAGTGTAAAGCTGAGCCAGTAATCGTATCTGAATGACGGGTAAGTGAAAATTAAGAAATTGATTTTCTCAGTGCTAGCTAGCCACCCTGTTACTGGGAAAGTCCCTTCAGTTAAAAACTGGGGGGGCTTTTTTGATGCAGAGTGTGGAACCAGGCGTTTAGGGACTGGAGTCTAAGGGCAACGCAACGGAAATCATGGGCTTGGATTTCTGTTGCGTTGCCCTTAGATGCAAGTCCCTGCCTGGTGCAACACGTTTCGGCAATGTAGCCACCAGACTTGGATTTGTCTTCCGCAACTCGCTTCAACAAACGCACAGTCGCAAAAGTTACCCCACAATCTTCCTAAGAAATTCCATTTGTAACCCGCTTCCATCCCCACCAAATCAAGATTTTAAAATTAGAAATTTCTTAATGAAATTATTAGGAAATTTCGGAGTGATTCTGCTAGACATAATTGAATATAGGGTTTAAGATATCAAAATCTTGTGAAAAATAAAGGGGTGGAACAAATGTATTTACGTCGCGCAGAAATGAAGGATTTACCACAAATCGAATCAATCATCCAGGATGGAAAAACTCACCTGGCGGCTCAAAACATTGATCAATGGCAGGGGGGATATCCCAATACCAATGTGCTGGTTGATGACATTCAAAACGGCCATACGGTAGTGCTTGTTGAAGGCTACGAAGTATTAGGCACGGCCGCAGTTATTCCAGCACCAGACGAAAGTTATGAAGAAATCGATGGCGAGTGGCTGACGCACGACAATACGTACGTTGCCATCCACCGTGTAGCAGTGTCCGCCAACCATCGCGGTCAAGGTTTGTCGGGCAAATTATTCGCGGCAATTTTTGCGGAAATTGAAGCTAACTCTTCTATTAAAGGTATCCGAATCGACACGCATCCAGATAACAAGGGAATGCAACACGTTATTAAGAAGGCAGGCTTCAGTGAAACTGGCACCGTTGAAGTGCTTGCTGATCAACAGACGTCAGTTCATGATTTTGCCTATGAAAAACTCACTAAAACCGGGTCACTTGTTAAGACCCATTAAATCATTAAGAACGTTCGCCAAATTGGTGAACGTTTTTTTGCTGGCTTGCCTAACTTCTTGAATGATTTTCCCTAAAAATGTGATAGTATTATCCTCTAGGGGGGATTGGTATGGCTGAAGACAAACACATGTCGGGTAGAAAATTTTTCACGGTGACCGTACTCAATGGCGCCATTACCATTGTAGAAGCAGTTGGTGGTCTGCTATCTGGCAGTTTATCGCTACTTTCTGACGCGTTTCATAATCTCGGCGATACCTTCTCTATTGTGATTAGCTACATAGCACACCGGATCAGTTTACGGGATGAGGATGAGCGCAATACTTTTGGGTATGGACGTGCACAGATTTTGGCAGCCATGCTCAATGCATTGTTGCTGATCGTCGTTTCCGTTTTTCTGGTGGTTGAAGCCATTAAAAGACTCAGTCATCCAGAAACCATCAATGGTGAATTGATGATGGGCGTTGCTGTCGTTGGTTTGGCGGCTAACTTAGTGTCTGCGATTTTGATGCATCGGGGTTCCAAACATAACTTAAATATGAAGGCAACTTACCTTCACCTGCTGAGTGATACCTTATCGTCAGTTGGTGTTATCTTCGGTGCCTTTATGATTCAGTGGTACAATGTCACTATTATTGACCCAATTATTACCATTATCGTGGCGGCTTATATTACGTTTGAGTCGTGGCCGATCGTTTGTCACACCATCACGATTTTGATGCAGGGTGCACCTCAAATGGATTACGATGCGATCAAACACGATTTAACGCAAATTGATGGTATCACAAGTGTTCACCACATTCATATTTGGATGATCGATGAAAATCGCATCATGTTTTCGGCTCATATCAATATGCGTGATATGTTGCTGAGTGAGGCGGAACCCATTTATCATCAAGTAGAAGAAATCTTGGCAAAAAAGTACGGCGTTTGCCACGTGACATTACAAGCTGAGGATGTTCGCGGGCGTGGTGAAGAAATGATTTTGAATGAAGATCTTGATCAGCAACTGTTAAAACGGCAAAATGAAGAATAACAAGGAGTAATTTAGCATGACACCCATGAAAGAGGATTATTTAAAAATTATCTTTGAACTTGGTGGCGCAAGTGAAAAGGTATCCAATAAACAAATCGCCATCAGTTTGAACATCGCGGCGGGTTCGGTAACCGAGATGATCAACAAAATGGTTGAGGAAGGGCTTGTTAACCACGAACCTTATGCGGGAATTTCACTGACGGATACTGGTCGTGAAAAGGCGGTTACCCTAGTACGTAAGCACCGTTTGTGGGAAACGTTTTTGGTCAAGAAGTTGGATTTTGCCTTACCAGATTTGGATGTGGAAGCTGAAAAATTGGAACATGTTACCAGTGAAAAATTGGCTAACGCTATGGATGACGCGCTTGATCATCCGAAGAAGTGTCCTCATGGTGGCACGATTCCAGATCGTAACGGTCATTTTGACAGCGAGTCCCACCTGATTTTAAACGATGTTAAAGACGGCGAAACCGTCACGGTAACGCGCTTTATTGATAATCACGATCTGCTGACGTATCTGGGTGATATCAAACTGGATATTGGTGACAAGCTGAAAGTTAACAAGCATGATCCTTTTGAGGGCCCCGTGCTGGTAACAAATTTAACTGATAAGCAGGATTTGACGATTGGCTATAAGGCGGCACATTATATTTTTGTGGAATAAAGTGTGTGACAAAACGCGGTAGATTCCAGAATTTAACGTGAATAACCCCCATTCCGACACTTTGTCGGGATGGGGGTATTTGCGTTAAGTGGTCGAAAAGTTGTAGGACACAGCCCTTATTTAATTAACATTAGTAACAAAATACCGTTTACTAAAGCGGTCAGTAACGGACCAACGGTTTTAAACCGGCTGACGTTTAGGCCAATAAGGCCATCAAAGAGCTGAACTAGGATCATTGCCACTGCCAGTGCAATGAGATAGGGTTTCGAAACAAAAATCACCAGCCCGATTGAAACAATTAGCAGGGCCAGACTTCTGGAAACGGCATATTGTGCGGTAGTCGATGAATGATTTGACCGTTTTTTTGCGGTATTATAGGCTTCGATAGCAAACCCAAAGCTGACAGCAGCACTAATTAAAGTGAAAATGGCACACAGATAGTAGGTCATTTGGAGATTTCCTCATTTCTAAAACATTATATTAAGCATTAACTATTGGTAATGATTTGTCAAATTAAAGTAAAATTCAATCAATCCCGTAATTAAGGATAGCGTAAGTGAATTGATGAACGTATAATCTAGTTGAGAAATAGTGAACGGAGGATACTGAAATTGACAAATGATCAAGGTCATTTAATGATTAAAACGGCACTTCATGCAGGTCGACTCATGATTGAAAATGGATCGGAAGTCGCAAGGGTGAGCGATACGATTAGCCGAATTGCATCGAATGCCGGGTATCCTGATAGTAAGGTGTATGTGACAATCACCGGTATTATGATGTCAGTATCGGGTGAAGAGAACGCCCAAATCGAACCGGTGACATCAAGGTCGATCGATTTGGAGAAAATTACCATGGTGAATGACTTATCACGTGACTTTGCTGATCATAAAATCACCTTGGCACAGTTTGAGGAGCAGCTAACAGTTTTGGATCACCACTCCCATTATTTTCCCCTCTGGATCCAGTTACTTTCAGCTGGAATAGTGAGTGGTGCCCTGGAAGTGGTTTTCAGGCACAACTACCCAGACTTTCTAGTGACCTGCGTCATTGGTCTGATTGGTTGGGGTATTTTTTACGTGATCAATCGTGTCGCTAAAATCCGTTTTTTGAGTGAATTTTTAGCCTCTGCAGCCATTGGTGCTTTAGCGATTTTAGCGGTTAAATTTCATTTGGGGACGAATGCCGATGATATCATTATTGGCTGTGTCATGCCGTTGGTTCCCGGTGTGCCACTTACTAATGCGGTGCGAGATATTTTGTCAGGTGACTTGGTTAGCGGCATCGCCCGTGGCATGGAAGCGTTAATGAGTGCTATTGCCATCGGCAGCGGGATTGCGATGATCCTGCAGGCTGTGTGAGGGTGAATAAATGCTGAAATTAATAACTGATTTGATTTTAACCTATATTGGTACCGTTACCTTTGGTGTGTTGATGAACGTGCCGCGACGCTCACTTAATCTTGGGGGCTGGATCGGGACGATTAGCTTTCTTGCGTACCGGTTATGTATAGCGGCTAACTTGGGGATTGCCGTTGGGAATCTGCTGGGGACCCTGATTATTGGGATTTTGAGTATGCAGGCTGCCAGGTATAAGGGAATGCCGGTGATCAACTTCAATATTCCGGCGTTGGTGCCTTTTGTGCCGGGGGGCCAAGCCTACCAGATGATAAAAAACTTTGCGTTGGGGAACGTGGGGGAGGCCATTAGCTTCTTGTTGCAGGTGGCGATTATAGCGGGATCGATTGCGTTTGGCTTTCTGTTGGCGGAAATGGTGAATAGGATGCAAACAAGATTGATGGTGATGTTTTCGAGTAGGTGGAGTCATGAGAATAGGAATAATCCAAAGTTGTAGAGCGTGAAAGGGCTCGGGTAGAGTCCAGAATGTAACGAAAAAGCAGGTATGTCCCTGAACTTGGGGACGTACCTGCTTTTACGTTACATGGCCGGACTCTGAGCCCTTGAACGCGTTTTAGCTAGATAAACTTAAACGCGTATGTCCCTGAACTTGGGGACGTACCTGCTTTTTTGTTACATGGCCAGACTCTGAGCCCTTGAACGCGTTTCGACTAGATAAGCTTAAACCGTATGCCCAATAACAAAACTAATACATAAAATCACTAAAACAATAGAGGTGATCCAAACGTAAAGTGTGTCGCGTTCCTTATAGAAAGCATAGATTGAAACCACGACCCGTAAAACGGGCGTCATGATCAGGCAGAACATGCCCACCATCATGACAGCGTATGGTTTTAAAGCCACAGTGCCGGAAAGAATCGAACTGATCGTGGTTGGCTGATGGCCAACTGAATAACCACCGTTACCGCCATTGATCAATAAGAGAATCAGGCCAAACAGCATGATGATTGCGGCAATCACCACGCCAATTTGTAGAATTCTACCGATAATGGTTTCGATGTGGGCCATTTCGTTTTCGGTTGCGCTATTTTGATGTGATTGATCATCCATGTCATTAACCTCCGATTATTCCCTTGTACAGCATCTGCAGGCCAATAAATAAAATCACTGGGATGAAAATCATCCGGATGACGCGAGCAGGTAAAACTTGCATGACGCGTGAACCGATGACTGCCCCAACCAGGATTCCTAAAGCGAGTGGAACTGCGATATTGGGTAAAATTGAACCGTTGAAGAAGTAAACGGTGGCACTGGCAGCAGCGGTAACACCCATCATGAGGTTACTGGTGGCTGAAGAAGGCTTCAGCGGCATTTTCATAAACGTATCCATGGCAGTGACTTTGAAGGCACCTGACCCGATACCCAGCATCCCACTAGCAAGGCCAGCACCTAGCATAACTAAGAAGCCTTGGGGGACATCTTCAACTTGATAGTCCACACGCTTAAGCTCGGACTTATCAATGTAAGAACCGTTTAGCTTAAGTTTGGTGGCAATCGGGTCAGGCTTGACGTTGGTCATGACTTCTTGTCCGCGACGTAATTTCCGCCACATGTTCCAACCGGAAAAGACCAGTAACGCACCGAATAAGAGGTACAGATACTTCGGGTTGAGGACGCCAGTTAACAGCGCACCAGAAATACCCCCAATCGTGGTGGCAATCTCAAGAAACATGGCAACCCGCAGATTTAACACTTCATCTCGCAGGTAAGCGATGGTGGAACCTGAGCTGGTGGCAATGACAGCGATGATGCTGGCACCAATGGCATACTTGATATCTAAGCCCATCATTAAGGTCAGGACTGGTGTAATGATGATTCCGCCGCCAAGGCCAAGAATTGCACCGGCAACTCCAGCAAATAGGCCGACAGCCATCATTATGAGCATTGTTTGAATCATGATAATATCCTCTCTTGAACAATCAGTAAAATATTCCTCAACAACTTTAGCATACTTTTCCCTAACTTTGTATGCGTAAAATCGGTGTATCCGGATACATTTCAAGGCCTACTTGATTTCTAAATTTTCTACTAACAATTATATTCCAATATCAAGCATGCAATAATGTATGCTATACTCGATTCCGCAATGTTAAAATCGTTATCGACAAATGGGAGGAAGCAACAATGATCATTGAACAAGAGCGTGACCGGCCGTTTCGCTTGCTTGTCAGCGGTGGCTTATTCGCTTTTTTAGCAGCTGTCGTCATGGCTCAATCTGGGTTATTGGAATTTATTGATGGTGTTATTATTCAAGTGGTTCAAAAACACCAATCTGGTACCAAAGAAGTCATCATGAAGGGCATTTCGTTTTTAAGCAGTCCCACGTTTGATATTATCTGGGTGCTGATTATTGCTTTTCTGTTATGGGGGTTCAAGTTCCGAATTCCCGCGCTATGGGCACTTTGTACGTTGTTTGGCGGAGATGTTATTGCGACACTGGCAAAGCACATCGTTCAACGACAACGGCCAATCGGTCATTTAGCCAGCGACAACGGCTTTAGTTTTCCAAGTGGGCACGTGTTTGGCATGACACTGGTGATTGCCATTCTATGGATTGTCGTCGTACCAACGATTGAAAAAGACTGGCAGGTAATTGTACTGCGGACTGTGATGATCGTTTGGTTGATCTTACTGGCCTTATCGCGGGTCTACCTCGGCGCTCATTATCCAACTGATACCATTGGTGCCATGTTACTGGCTTATGCCTGGTTACAGATCAGTGAGTGGTTGTACCGCTGGCTGGCACCGAAACTATTACAGGTTCATTTATTAAATCGTTCAATTTATTAGCAATTATGTAACAAAAAAGCATTGGCTCGTGCCAATGCCTTTTTTGTGTTTCATGAAGGGTTACTTTCCTGTCATTTGAATAACGTTAATCAAAATCTTGGCACCATCAAACATTGCTGTGTGGTCAAAGGTCATCCCGGGTACGTGCAATCCGGGGGTTAAATCACAGCCAAGCCCAAGCATGGTTGACTCTTTTGCTACGCCATCATAAGCGTAAAAGTGGAAGTCGTCGCCACCCTGTGTCGGTGCTGGCTCAACCAAACCGTCTTCCCCCAGAACTTCAGTGATTGCTTGTTTCATGTTGTTAATGGCAGGTTCACTTGGAATTGCGGCTGGAGAAAGGTCGTTGCCATCTAAAATGACGTTGATACCGTTGACGGAGACGTCTTTCATTGCTTGAAAGGCTTGTGCTTGGAGCTCGTCCATCATGTCGTTGGTGCGGGCTCTCAAGTCTACCGCAAAAGTGCCTTTATCGGGAACGATGTTGGAGGATTCACCAGCTTGAATCATGGTTGTCGTTACCGAATAGGGGAGCTTGGTATCCAGTTTGATTTGCTTAAATTTTTCGTTCAACGTGCTGAAGCCGTCGATCACGTTGGCGCCTAATTCTGGTCGACCGGCATGGGCAGTTTTTCCGGTGATCGTGACCCAATACGTCCGTGTTGCAATATCTGGGATGATGGGTTCGGCGTGTTTGCCAGCAACTTCGGCTTGGGCGCAAACGTGCAGTCCGTAAAGATAATCTAGTTTGCCTAATTTACCGCTCTTGATCACGCGTTCAGCTCCGGTAACGGTTTCCTCAGCGGGTTGGAAAATAATTTTTAGTGTGCCGGGAACTTTTTTTGGATTGGCTGCGTAATAACCTGCTACCGCCAGCACCATTGACATGTGGGAATCGTGACCGCAGGAGTGTAAGACCTGAGTTTTGCCCTGGTATTCCTGCTTCAAAGCATCAATGTCTGAGCGTAAGCCAATGATGGGGGTACCGTTGCCGATTGTCGCAATTAGCCCGGTGAAATCATCGAAACGCTCATAACTGACGCCCATTTCATCTAAGCGTTTAGCTAAATAATTAGTCGTGTTGACTTCGTTAAACGCTGTCTCGCCACGGGGGTGAAGGTACTTAAAGTCTGCTAAGATCTGTTCTTCGTTAATTAATGCTGTCATCGAAAACGCTCCTTTACTTTGCCCAGTAGGCATTCTTTAGTGAAATTCCTTGTGCAGCTGCGTAGGTGATTCCCTTTAAGCCGGGCTTGTTCAACCGAGCAATTTGGCCTTGGTTTAGGGCAGAAATGGCTTGCTCTTTCATGGCAACTTGGTTAGCTTGTTTGAAGTCATCGTAACGTTTTTGAGTACTCGTAACATCCTTGACGTTAGCGTTTGAGTAAAGCTTGTCGTAGGTCTTGTTAGAGTAGTTACCTGCATTGTTCACGTTATTTGTGTTCAGTAGTTGGAAAAATTCGTTTAAATCAGGATAGGAAGCAATCCAGTTGGTAAAACCAATATCATAACCACGTTTCTTTTGCATGGTAGTGATGGCCTGTACTTTTGGCTGGGCGTTGATATCAATGTTGGCGCCTTTAAGGTATTTTTTCACGTTGGCTTGAACGTATTCAGCCGAGTTTTTGAATGAATCAACGTTGTAGCAGACCAGCTTCATATTTAACTGTTTAACGCCCAGTTGTTTCAATCCTTTGGCCCAGTACTTTTTAGCCAGAGTTGGGTTATAAGCAACAGATTCTTTTACGCTGGAGTCTTTGGCAAAGTCGGCGCCGGTACTAGGGTTCTTTGAAATTGCTTCTGGTGCCAGTCCATAGGGGGCTTTGGCACCGTTTTTCAGCACGTTTTGAGTCAAGCTCTGCCGATTGATAACCAGTGAGATGGCTTTTCGAATATTAGCATTACGCATGGCTTTACTGCGGAAGTTGTAGGCCAGGTAGTCGGTTTCACCACTTGGATAGCTGAGGTAGCCTTTGTTGGCCTTCTCCTGAGCGGCTTGTTGGCCGGCAAGTACAATGTTATCCAGATCCCCTGATTGATACTGCGAAAGGGCGGTTTCAGGTGATTTAGTTACAGCAAACTTCACGCTATTTAACTTGACTGATTTCTTGTCCCAGTACTTAGGGTTCTTTTTAAGGGTCCATTTAACGGATGAAGAGGTCCAGTCTTGAACGGTGAACGGGCCATCAAAAACGGTTTTGGCTGCGGAGGTTCCGTAGGCATTGCCATATTTATTCACAACTTTTTGATCAAGTGGTAAGAACGGTACGGCCGCTACTAAGTACTTAAAGTAGGGAGTTGCTTGTGCCAGCGTCACTTTTAGCGTCGTCTTATCAACCGCTTTGACACCGAGTTGAGAGACGGGTAATTGACCATTTTCAATCTGTTTAGCATTTTTGATTGGTAAGAACATGTAGGCATCAGCTGCCTTAGTTGCGGGATTAACTGCCCGCTGCCAAGCGTAGACAAAGTCGGCAGCGGTCAACGGATCACCGTTACTCCACTTGAGGTTGGGCCGTAACTTAAACGTGTAAACGGTTTGACCATTCGTTGGTTTTACGATGGCCTTGGCAATTCCGGGTTCCACTGTATTACTGTTCTTCAACCGGTACAGCCCTTCTTGTGAGTTATTGACGGTTTCCAGGGCACCCACATCAGTAATCTCTGATGAATCTAACGATGAGATATCTGCTTGTTCCATAATTGTAGCGGTGGTTTTAACCTCTGAAGTTGATTTACCGCAGCCAGCTAAGGCAATACCACTGACTAAAATAAGTGCTGTTCCAATAAAACCTTTAATTGATTTTTGCATATGCGTTTCCCTCCAAATTGAACTTCTCTATTCCGACAATTCCGTGTGCAGACTATGTCGACGCAAATGCAGGTGATGTTCCTTGGTTCCTGCAATGGGTGTATTATCGTGAAACATCATCAATTGAAACATGGTCGTCAGCTTCCTTTCCAAATAAAAAATCCCCTCAAAGAAATTAATCTTTGAGAGGACGATGATCTCGTGGTGCCACCTCTGTTCGTAGCTATCTCACAATAACTACCTCAGCAAGTTAAATAACTTGCCCCGCTTAACGGTGGGTGACCGGCCATCCCTAATAAATTCAATCGTTCAGGTTAACTGCTAGTAACTGTGTTTCGATTCGGTTCATTCTTTCAGCCTTGCGAATGATCTCTAAAATTAGAATCTACTTTGATTACTCATAGCATTTGTAATTTGGTTTTCATTCTAGAGATGAATAAGTTGATTGTCAAGGAGTATTTTAGCTTGGATTCACAGAAAATGGATTAAAACAGCCTGAGAAATCTCCTAGACTGTCACTAAAACCCATTATCAGAGTGTATCATTCAACCATTCTTCAGCTAGTTTGAGCCAGTGGGCAACGTGTGGCTGATTAGCGTCACGTTTCCAAGCGGTTAAATGGTTAGCCAGTGCTAATCCGTGAGGGCCATGACGGAACAGGTGCAGTTCAAAGGGAATCTGGGCTTGGCCTAAAGCGTTGGCGTAGGCCAGACTATTAGCCGATGGCACCAGCGGATCATCAGTGGTTGCCCAAATAAACGTTGGCGCATTCTGATTGTTAACGTGTTCATCCGCTGCAAGGGTGTCTGGATCATCAGTCCATTGCGCTAACATCTCTGCCTTCACTGGGAAGCCTAGTCTGGGGCTGATTACCGGATAACCCAGTAAAATGGCCTGTGGCTGGAGTTCGTCCGCAGTGACTGCCACTTGGTTAGCCAACCAGTCGGAGTGCCAGTAATCGTTGTAGAGGGCGGCAATGTGACCACCAACGGAAAAACCGGCAATCGCGATTCTTTCTGGATCGATCAGCCAATCAGCAGCATTTTTCCTCAATAACGACACGGCCTGAGCTAACTCAATCAAGGGTGCGGGATGGAGCGGCTGTTTCTCGTCGACGAAACTATAGCGAAGGTAAAACGCCTGATAGCCCATATTAGCGAAGGCCATTGTCAACGTTTCGGCCTGCTGTTCAGGAATATGAGTATAGGAGCCTCCAGGAACCACAATCATTGCTGGGTAGGTGTGATCTGGATTTTCGGGATCCTTTTCTCTGAGGTAGCCTTGTAAGTAGGCGGCGGTATTGCTGCCAAGTGATTCTTTAATGATTTGCATTGTCATCATCCTAATCGTAATCTATGTTAAAATTAACACGAACAACGTCTTTACTCACGCTGAATACTAATAGTTTAACGCATTTTGAACTTCGAGAAAAAGGGAACGATAATAATGATCACTATCCACACAGAACGTTTGATGATTCGTCAGTTCGTAGAGTCTGATTTAGATGACTACTACGCTATCGTTAAAGACCGTGAGAATGCAAAAGCGGCTGGGTTTCAGTATGCGCATCACAAGGCGGATGCAGCTTATTTACTGCACGCCGCAATCGTGCAAGGCATGGTCTTCGCAATTGTAGAAGCATCGACGCAGCGGGTGATTGGCAGTATTGGTTTTTATCCGAAAATTGCCCCCAACGGTGAACAAGCAGAAGACACAGCCGAACTGGGATACGTGTTAAACCGTTTGTATTGGGGAAAGGGTTATATGACTGAGGCGGTTCAGCAGTTGCTCAAGGTGGTTTTTGATCAGCAATTATTAAAGACAATCTGGGCCAGCATTTTAGACGATAATACCAAATCAAGGCGCGTTCTAGAAAAAAGCGGGTTCCATTATGTTGACACTTTTACGCATCCAGAACACGCGTTGTATCAACCGGGGAAAACGGAAATCATCTTTCGACGAGACCGTGAAGATTGATGTTTGCTTGCAATTTATGGGACACCGGTTTAATATGAATGATATTAAGAAGAGGCGCGAATTGAAAGAGTAGCTTTCAGGAGAACGGTCAGGTTCTGTGATTGAAAGTGAAAGGGTAATTTGCCGAAGCTCGACGTGACTGATAACACGGGGAGCTGGGACTAGTTTTAATAAAACTAGGACTGTCGCAGTGATGTGCTGCGGAGAGCTTCCTACGGTAGAATGACTTTAAGGTCGTCTCGCAGGTAGCTGCAGGCGGCCTTTTTTATTGCGTAAAATAAATGTGAAAGTGAGTGTAAATAAATGGCGAATCAAACAGGCGGCAACGACAATGAGGTTAAGCGTTCACTGAAAACGCGCCACATCTCAATGATTGCCTTGGGCGGTAGTATCGGTACGGGACTATTCGTTGCCAGCGGATCAGCAATCTCAAAGGCAGGTCCCGGCGGTGGTCTACTGGCCTACGTTGCTTTAGGGGTCATGGTGTTCTTCTTGATGACCTCCCTTGGTGAAATGGCAACTAATATGCCAGTATCAGGGTCATTTGCGACCTACTCAACAAAGTATGTCGATCCGGCTTTAGGCTTTGCTATGGGCTGGAATTATTGGTTTAACTGGGCGATTACATTAGCGGTGGATATCAGTACCGCTGCTTTGGTGATGAAGTTCTGGCTACCAAACGTACCGGGATGGATTTGGAGTACATCAGTCTTAGTCATCATCTTTCTGATTAACGCACTGACCGTCAAAGCCTTCGGGGAGACAGAATATTGGATGGCCATGATCAAGGTCGTGACCGTTATCGTCTTCCTGATTGTTGGTTTCTTAACGATTTTTGGCATTATGGGTGGTCACGCTGTGGGTGTAAGTAATTTCACCTATAAGCAAGCACCGTTTGTGGGTGGCGCGCCAGCTATCCTGAGTGTGTTCGTTGTCGCTGGATTCTCATTTCAAGGAACTGAATTGGTCGGCATCACAGCCGGTGAATCTGCTACGCCGGAGAAGAGTGTCCCAAAGGCAATCAACCAAGTGTTCTGGCGAATTTTACTGTTCTATATCTTGGCCATTTTTGTGATTGCGTGCTTGATTCCGTATACCAGTCCAAAATTGCTGGGGTCATCCGCAAGCGATATTGCCATTAGTCCATTCACGCTGGTCTTCCAACGTGCAGGGCTAGCTGCAGCAGCGAGTGTGATGAATGCCGTTATTTTGACTTCCGTTATTTCAGCAGCTAATTCAGGGATGTATGCATCATCACGGATGCTTTATTCGTTATCACTGGATGATTTTGCACCTAAGTATTTCCAGCACACCACTAAAAATGGGGTGCCATTACGAGCTCAGGTTGCAACAACGGTGGTGGGCGCGATTGCCTTTATTACAAGTATTGCGGGGCCAGAAGTGTATACCTGGCTGGTTGCCGCTTCAGGCTTGACTGGTTTTATCGCGTGGTTAGGGATCGCCATTTCTCATTTCCGGTTCCGGCGAGCCTTTATCAAGCAGGGACATCAGTTATCAGAATTGAAGTTTCACGCTAAAATGTTCCCATTTGGACCTATTCTGGCGTTAGTACTCTGTGTGTTAGTCATCGTGGGACAGAATACTTCTGCCTTTGCGCATTTTGATTGGGAACAGATTGCAGTGACGTACCTCAGTGTGCCATTGTTCTTCATTCTGTTTTTCTACTATAAGATTCGACACCATACGCATATGATTCCGCTGGATGAGGTGGATGTTGCACCTCATAAGCGGCAGGAAGTTGAAGATTAAGCAGAGTGTGAAAATAAGCGTTTAAAGAGTGGAGTGTAAAGGGTCCCAGCATAAATCCATGGGTTTGGGATTTGTGCTGGGACCCTTTACATGCAACTCTTTGCTTATTTGAGCACGTTTATGAGTGTGGCACGATTCGGTAGATTTCAGAATTTTACATTGTTTAAACGTGCTCAAACAAGCAGAGAGTTGCAAATAAGGGCCAAACAACAGAAATCCAAAACCAGGATTTCCGTTGTTTGGCCCTTATTTTTCACTCTCTAAACGCTTGTTCTCACACTCTTTTTAAAATTACCCACAACATATTGCTTTTACCGTCAGCAATGATACAATATGAAGTACTGACTTTTGAGGTTAAAGGAGAAATTATTAATGATCGTACTTTCAGGAACCATTGGGGCTGGTAAAACCAGTTTAACCCAGCTACTTGCACGTCACTTGAATAAACCAGCTTTTTATGAATCAGTAGAGGATAACGAAATTTTACCGTTGTTCTATCAAAATCCTAAAAAATACGGTTTTTTACTGCAAATCTACTTCTTAAACAAGCGTTTAGATAGTATCAAAGCCGCTGCTAAAGATGACGAATCCGTTTTAGACCGCTCGATTTTTGAGGACTCCCTGTTATTCAAGTTGAATGCTGATTTAGGGCGTGCAACTCAGACTGAATCTGATATCTATAATTCTCTACTTCAAAACATGATGGAAGAATTACCGAATACTCAGGAAAAGAAGAATCCAGATTTACTGATTCACATCAATATTTCCTTTGACACTATGCTGTCACGTATTCAAAAACGTGGCCGGTCATATGAACAAATTGATAAGGATCCTGAGTTATACGATTATTACAAAGAGCTGGACGCTCGTTACATCGACTGGTACAAGAATTACGACAAGTCACCCAAGATGAGCATCAATGGGGATGAGTTAGACTTTGTTGAGGATCCTACGGCGCAAAAAAAGGTGCTGTCATTGGTTGACGAAAAGATGGCTGAACTGAATCTTTAACCGTGAGTTGCTTTTAACGGGTAAATATTTTACAATGAATGCAATGATAAAACGCGATGTACCTTTTAGTAGATGCGCAGAGAGACGGGTTGCTGAGAACCGTTCATCGAAACTCCAGTACATTAAAGCGGACAGTTAATCCTGTACGGTTAATCACCGTTACCGAAATTGAGTGTGCAGCTAGTCTGTAAACTTGGGTGGTACCGCGAGCTTTCGTCCCAATTTTTTGGGGCGGAAGCTTTTTTTGCGGGCCAGAATAATGAGAGGGGTATTATCATGATTGATTTAAAGTTAGTTAGAAACGAAACTGATTTTGTGAAGGAAAAGTTAGCTACCCGTGGTGTTGAGGCAGCTGAAATTGATGAGCTGCTAGCAGTTGATCAAAAGCGACGTGACTTGATCGTTAAGAGTGAAACCATGAAGGCCACACGTAACCAAGTCTCTGATGAAATTTCTCAACTGAAACGCAATAAAGAAGATGCTTCAGATAAGATCAACCAAATGAAGCAGGTGAGTGCCGATATCAAGGCCATGGATGAACAGCTGACTGAGATTGCTGAGGAAGTTCACGATAAAGCTTCGCGTTTGCCAAACATTCCTAATGACAACGTGCCAGTTGGATTAACTGAGGATGGCTCCGTTGAGTTACGTAAATGGGGTGAAATTCCAAGCTTTGATTTTAAGCCAAAGTCTCACTGGGAGATTGGTGAAGCACTGGGAATTTTAGACTTCGAACGTGGTGCTAAAGTTTCAGGCAGTCGCTTCCTGTACTACATTGGTCAGGGTGCGCGTTTGGAACGTGCCATCTATAACTTCTTCCTGGATCAAAACGAAAAGGCCGGCTTTACTGAAGTATTGCCACCTTACATGGTCAACAGTGCTTCGATGTTTGGTACCGGTCAGTTCCCTAAGTTTACCGAAGACGTTTATTCGTTGAAGGAAGCGGATGAAACGTTGATTCCAACCGCTGAAGTACCATTAGTAAACTACTACCGTGATGACGTAATCGATACTGAAAAGTTGCCAGTGAAGTTTACAGCGTTAACGCCTGCCTTCCGTTCAGAAGCTGGTAGTGCTGGTCGTGATACCCGAGGCTTGATTCGGTTACACCAATTTAACAAGGTTGAGATGGTTCAATTTACAAAACCTGAACAATCATGGGACGCCTTGGAGAAGATGACTAACCATGCTGAAGACTTACTGAAGCAATTAGGCTTAGCTCACCACGTGATCACGTTGACCACCAGTGACATGAGCTTTACTGCTGCTATGACCCATGACCTTGAAGTTTGGTTACCATTCCAAGACAAGTATCGTGAGATTTCAAGTTGTTCTAACTGTACTGATTTCCAAGCCCGTCGTGCACATATTCAATATCGTGACGAGAATGGTAAGTTGCAGTATGTCCACACTTTGAATGGTTCTGGACTGGCAGTTGGCCGGACCGTTGCTGCAATTTTGGAAAACTATCAAAATGCGGACGGTACAGTGGATATCCCAGAAGTTTTGCAACCTTACATGGGTGGTCAAACGAAGATCGTTAAAGAATAAGCGTGTTAATTCAATAGTCGATACCAGCAATTTAGCTGGTGTCGACTATTTGTTTACCGATAAATACATTTTTATAAAGCTAAATGGATAACTTATACATTGGGACTGAGGATGGTATTAGCAAGCATCAGCATGAAAGAATGGTGTGCGGTGAAAAGATGGTTGAAGTTTGAAAACAATACGGAGCAACTAATACGCGTTCTAAAATAGTTTAAATAATTTTGAAAAAGGGGTAGCTTTTTTTGGAGATTACGTGTAATATAGTTTTTGCAGTTGAAACACAGAACACTTTGCTCTGAATAACTATTCACCAATTTTAAAAAAGTTGTTGACAGCAGTTTTGCTGGATGATAAACTATAATAGTTGTTTCAAAGAGGTCGATCGTAATTGTTCACCTTTTGAGCAT
>NZ_BAAKGN010000022.1:0-44216 GCF_059704265.1 Secundilactobacillus sp. MJ173 | reverse complement strand
GATCGATTTCACATTATTCAGCTAGCTGGACGAGCTCTTGATCAAGCTCGTATTCAAGCTTTTCAGACCATCTCTGATCACCGTTCACGTCTCTATCGCATATTGAAAACTTATTGGCGTTTATTCCATCAAAATCAGGCCACTATAAACGACGTTAAACCCGTCTATTTACGTGGTGTTAACGAATATATGACGCAACAGAACGCCATCGATTTGATTTTGTCGGCTTTTCCACGTTTCGCGGCTGTTTATGCCACTTATCAAACGATTCTAACTGCGATTAAACAGCGCAACGTAAACCAATTAGCTGCCTTAATTGACCATTATCAATGTAATCGAACCAGTATGGACACAGTAATGAACACCCTTAATAAAAACCGTCTGGCCATCTTAAATGCCTGTCGTTACAGTAATTCCAATGGGCCTTTAGAAGGTATTAATCGTAAGATTAAGACGTTAAAGCGTAACTGTTATGGCTTTCGTAATCTCAATAATTTCTTTAACCGCATTTCACTGATTCAGAAATAAAAAAACACAGCCACAAGAATATGTGACTGTGCATATGGAGGCACCACCAATACAACTTGACGATGACCCAGTTAAATAACCTTCTCTTAAGTTCAAACTAATTAAAGTAATTCAGCGAAGACATCTTCGCTTTGGTTCATAAAGTTTTCGCCTGGGTGAATCACGGTAACTTCAATTCCATCGAGAGCTTCTTGCATTAAGCCTTCTACGTCGATCAGTTTTTCAAAGTTACGCGTTTTCTCCAAGTCGGGACGGGTCTTTGGTGCTGGCGGTGTAAAAATCGTACAGCAGTCTTCGAAAGGTAAGATTGATAACTCATAAGTGTCGATTTTTTCGGCAATTTTGATAATCTCGGTCTTATCCATTGAAACTAAGGGCCGCAATACTGGTAACGTCGTCACATCGTTGATGGCCATCATGCTTTCAAGGGTCTGTGAAGCTACTTGTCCAAGGGATTCGCCTGTAAAGACACCCTTATCACCACGAGCCAGTGTGATGGCAGCCGTAATTCGCAGCATCATCCGACGTTGAATGGTCATTAAGTAACCTTCTGGCACCTTTTCTTTAATCGTTTCCTGTACCTTAGTAAAGGGTACTTGAATAAAGTTGATGCTACCAGCATAACCAGCAACCTTTGAAGTAAGCTCTTTAGCCTTAGCTAACGCTTGTTCACTGGTGTATGGCGGACTAAAGAAGTGCACCATATCAAGTTTAACGCCCCGCTTCATGCCGAGATAAGCGGCTACCGGCGAATCAATTCCGCCAGAAAGCATCATGGTTGCTTTACCACCAGTACCAACAGGCAAGCCGCCGGCACCAGGGATGGTTTCGCTACTTAGAAAAATACCGTTCAAGCGGACTTCCACTCGCAACGTAATATCAGGGTTCTTCATTTTAACCTTGATTCCCGGAACGTTACGTAAAATATGGCCACCTAGCTTATCGTTGATTTGGTTGGTGTCATATTCAAATTGGTGGTCCTGACGACGAGTATTGATTTTAAAGGTCATACCAGGTTCGTATTGTGCTTGGATCATTTTGAGGGCCGTTTCTTTAACGGCTTCAAAATCTTTTTCCAGCTTGATCACTGGTGAGAAGTTTTCGATACCGAAAACACCCTTTAAACGTTCGATGACCGCTGTTGAATCATTGCCATTCAGTGCAACGTGCAACCGGTCATACTGCGCATGGATATCTAAACCTTCAAAGTCATGAAGGCTATGACGCACATTTCGGCCAAGTTGGCGGATAAAATCTTTCCGATTCTTTCCCTTAGTCGAAAGTTCCCCATAACGCACCATAATTTCAGAATATTGCATATGGTTCTCCTTTTCGTTTAAGTCTTACGCTGATAAAATTTTAAACTTATCGTAAAGCTGGTCAAAAACCTTGATGAACTCATCTGCTTCTGCCAACGTATTATGGTCATCTAGTGAAATCCGAATGGCACTGGTAGAAAGGTTTTCAGGAATGTGCATTGCAGTCAGTGTGCTTGATGCTAAGTGCTTCTTAGAGCTGCAAGCACTGGTCGTTGAGATATAAATGCCTTGTTCCTCAAAAGCGTGCACAATGGTTTCGCCACGAACACCTTGAATGGCAAAACACAAAATATGCGGTGCAAAACCATCATTGTCCTCAGAAAAAGTAGTTACCAACGGGAATTTTTTAACGTGGTCAAAGATTCGCTGCTTAATCTCAGCTTCTTTGGCAACTTTCTGCTTCTCATCCGTTAACAATAACCGCAAAGCCTTTGCCATGGCAGCAATTGCCGGCAAGTTTTCGGTACCGCTTCGCAGATTACGTTCTTGTCCACCACCAGTAAGCAATGGTGCAATCTTGCGACCACGACGCGCGTAAATAAACCCAATTCCCCGCGGTGCATGGAATTTATGTCCAGAAAAGCTGACAAAATCTACCCGATCATTCATGATCAAATCTTGAATACCCTTACCAATTCCTTGGACAGCATCGATATGAAAATGAATTTTCGGATAATCTTTCAAGACTTCAGCTGCTTCTTTTAAGGGCTGAATTGTCCCAATCTCATTATTGACAGCCATGATGGAAACTAAGATCGTCGTTGGCCGAATGGCAGCTTTTAAATCATCAATCGAGATTCGACCGTGCTCATCTACGGGTAGATAAGTGACTTCAAACCCTAACTGCTTCAGCTGTTCCATAGAATTATGAATAGCGGGATGTTCAACAGCAGTGGTGATCAAATGATTACCAAACTGCCGTTTTTCAATTGCGGTCCCCTTCACAACCCAGTTGTCGCCTTCAGTACCACCACTAGTAAACAGAATCTCGCTTTGAGATGCACCCAGTAAATCGGCAATCTGCTTGCGGGACTGTTCCAGTAGGTTAAAAGCATCTTCACCAAACTGATGTAAGCTAGAAGGATTACCCCAAATTTTTTCGCTTACTTTATCGTAAGTAGAAACCACTTCGGGATCGGCCTTCGTTGTTGCACTATTATCAAAATAAATCATGTATAATCTGCCTCTTTGCGTTTTAGATTGGTTCGACTCCAATCAAATAGACTGGGGTTGATTATATAGGATATGAAGGGGGGAAGCAAGTGTAAGGTGCGAAAGCGGGCATTTAGAGAGCGAAGTGTAAGGGGCAGACTGCAAAAATTCTGGTCTTGGATTTGTGTGGTCAGTCCTTTATGCAGCTCTCTGCCCGTTGCAGCCCGATTCGGCAATAAACAATATAAAAAGCACCGCCATCCATAAAGGATTAGCAGTACTTTATTAATCTTATGCTACTTATCCGAAACCTCGCTCGTTTCTTCCTCAGCCACTGGATTCTTAGACTTATAGTAACGGTCTTCCAACCGTTTATAAGATCCTGGCTCTACTTCATCTAAGACAGTCGCAATGGTCTCCAGACTCTTAGGATAATCGTAATCCTCGTCAAACAAGCGCTGTGCTTCTTGACTAGCAGTTGCAACCTCTTCATGAGTCATTCGATACCGGTTCGCATACTGAATCAATTGTTCCGCCAACTGAGCACTATCAATCAAATCGTTGGTCTTTTCAGTTAAAATATCCAGGTCAGACTGAATCATAATCAGTTGTTTGGTAATATCTTCCATATTGATCTGAACTTGGTTCATGTCATTCGTCAACTTATCGATTTCATCGCTAACAACTTGGTAATAATCCAAGTAACTTTTGGCTACCCCGGGTAGATTCAGATTCTCAACCTCACGGCGAATACTGTGCAATTTGAATTCAAATTGCTGCAGATTCTGATTAGCCTGTTCTTCTTCTTTAGCCAAGCCAGCAACGGAATCATTAATTTCTTGCTGCTGTTTTTCAATTTGGGTTAAATCATGAATCTGGCGCGTTTGACGTGCTTCAACCTCCGTATAGACAGCATCATTGCTATGAATGTTTTCCACATCTCTTTGATAAGCCGTTTCAATGTGACGAAGTTGTTCAGTGAACTCCCGAGTCGTTTCTAATTCATGATGATCCAACGTATAGTTGTGATTCAATCGCTCCAATTCCTTCATCAACAAACTGTTCTGATTTTGAGCATGACTGATAAATTTAGACAGATAATCAAGGTTGGGGGTAACTTTAGTCTTGGCTACCATCTCATTTTGCATCAAATCATAGAACCGATCGATTTTGGTGGATAGTGCAGTATCTGCTTGTTTAACCGCATCAATGTTTAATTGGGCCAGCTGAGTTTTACTTTGTTTGATTTCCGCAGGTAGCGCGGCGATTTGATCTCTTAAATCAGCAACTGGGAATTTGTAACCTTGGGCTGACAACTCGTTTTCGCCCTGTGTCAATTCTTTAATCTGAGTTGGAAATTCAGTCTCAAGATTCGTCACTAGCGGCGGAATGGCTTTTAGCATTTCATCTAAGTGGTCAGTATCAGTCTGAAGTTGTTCTAATAACTTAGCTGCCTCTTCATGATCGCCCTTGCTAGTTACTTCCCGGAAATGATCGTTATCGTCTTCTAACTTACCTAACTGTGTTTCAAGGCCGTCAATGGCATCACCATACATAAAGTTCTTCGCCAGCAACGTTTTACGCAAGGATTGATAACGTCCTTCTAACGTTTTTACAGCCTGTTTATGCTGTGCATCAATTTGCTTGAGTTCAGAAACCTGATCTTCAACTTGTTTGATGGCCTGCTTAGCAACTTCCAGTGAAGCAGTCGCTTTTTTAGCTTCTTGCTGAGCCGCCATCACATGGTACTGCTTAGCGCTATTAATGGCGTCATTAACTTGCTGTTTGAGTCTTGGCAGCCGGTTTTCCCGCAAATCACCAAAATCCGTGGTAAGTTGTTCCACGTCTTTCAGCGTCTTACCCGTTAAACTCATGGCACGAACTTGGTCAACCGAATCACTTAACTCATCAATCGTCAGTTCTTCTCTCTTTTGATCGATTCCCTTCAACCGTCTGATCAGATACTGCTGGTAGATTAATATACCGGCATATATGACAATTGCCAGGATAATGACTCCTATTAATATCCTAAACATCTAATCCCCATCCTTCATTACCAAAATACATTTTAATATGTATATTAGATAGATAATGTTTGATTTTTAATCAAATACCCATTAAAATCTATACCAGCTTAAATTATAGCATACCTTGTGAAAAGGCTTCACCTGAATTTCAAGTTTCATAAACTAAAACGTAAGAGGTAATCAAAATGACGGAAACAAAGACCACAGTTTCAATGATGAATCAGCAGCTAGATGCACTTTTATATAATGAAACGAATTTGATTGCCAATCTATCAAACGCTTCAGCATTATTGAACCAGACCATGTCTGACCTTAACTGGGCTGGCTTTTATCTCTACCAGCCAGAAGAAGACGAACTTTTGCTTGGCCCGTTTCAGGGTAATGTTGCCTGTGTACATATTAAGAATGGCAATGGTGTCTGCGGTACAGCGCTAAAAACGCAGCAACCCCAATTAGTTGAAGATGTTCATCAATTTCCAGGCCACATTGCCTGTGATTCTGCTAGCAATAGTGAAGTCGTTATTCCACTAACAAAAGACGGCGTTAAAATCGGTGTGATGGATCTCGATTCACCCAAATTTGGTCGTTTTACAACGGATGATCAAGAAGAGCTTGAACAATTCGCCGCTATTCTGTTGAAACATATTGACATTAAGTAGTCATTGGAGATACACTGGTGTTTGTGTAAAATAATGCAGCGGTGAGCGGTAAGCTCGTCAACAGATCACTGCCAAAAGGTGGTTGGGTAAGTAACCTGCGGCTGCACAGGGTGAAAACCGCAAAGGGATCTGCACGAATATCAAACTCACGTCAAATTATTTTACTCCAACTAAAATTTTTGGAGGAACTATCTATGTCTCGTTATACAGGACCAAGCTGGCGTGTTTCACGTCGTCTTGGCGTTTCACTTTCAGGTACTGGTAAAGAATTAGCACGTCGTCCATTCGCACCCGGCGAACATGGCCAAGGCCGTCGTTCAAAGCTTTCCGAATATGGGACCCAATTACGTGAAAAGCAAAAGCTACGTTTCACTTACGGTTTGACTGAACGTCAATTCCACAACTTATTCGTTCGCGCAGGTAAGATTCGCGAAGGTAAGCATGGTGTTAACTTCATGATCTTACTGGAACGTCGTTTAGACAACGTGGTTTACCGTTTAGGTTTGGCAACTACTCGTCGTCAAGCTCGTCAATTGGTTAACCATGGTCACATCACTGTTGATGGCAAGCGCCTTGACATCCCTTCATACGAAGTTAAACCTGGTCAAGTGATCAGCGTTCGTGAAAAGTCAAAGGATATGCAAATCATCAAGGATGCTGTTGAAGCCGTTGTTGGTCGTCCTCAATACGTTGAGTTCGATGCTGACAAGCTTGAAGGCAAACTTGTTCGTTTACCACAACGTGAAGAATTGGATGCAGACCTCGACGAATCTCTTATCGTTGAATACTACAACCGTTAATAAGCGTTGTTTAACTAAAGAAAAGCAATTTGCACGTTATGTGCAAATTGCTTTTTTTATATGCTTCTACTGAATCAACTGACTAAAAAGCGGTCGCAGTTCGAACACTGTTTTAAGCACCTCTTGTTGGATTTGCTTTTCATGATCAAAGATGGCGTCCCCACGCAACCACTGGCGGCCAACTAAAAAATCAGCTTGTTTAACCTGCCGATAATGGCTCAGTTGCTGAGCCAATCCCTCAGCTGAAATTTGACTTGAGATTTTTGCCATGTGGTTTGGGCTAATCTCATAGTCATTATCGAGTTGCGCGAATTCGGATAGTAGCTCAGACAATCGCTGAGTCATTTGTACTCGCTCTTTCACTTCTGCCAAGCTAGCCAACCAAACAAATAATCGATCATCCCAAAACCCAATCATCAGATGTGGATTCATTTTATAACCACGTTTATTCGTGCTGAAGGCAACCCAAGTATTCATTGGTGGATTCTTATGACGTCGTAAGTGCTTGGCAACATGCGCATAGATTGGTGTTTGAAAACCTAGCGTTTTGATCACTTGTGGCGCTAACCGCTCAAATTTAGGGTCAATTTCTGCCCGTATTCCAGCCATCCGCCCCGCTAAAGTTTGATCATCAAAAACTTGGAAATCAGAATTATTAAACAAAACAACTCCCCCATTCTTCATAGTATCTGCGTTCATATAGACATGTTACAATAGTCTTACTATTAACGAAAGTTGGTGTTACGCAATGCCCGACAAAGATCCAATGACGTCTCACTTGGATAACGCCATGTATGGCCCGCCAAAGCTACATCCCGATGAACAACGAACTTACTTAGGAACGTTTCGTGAACGTGTGTCCTTACTGATGTCCATTGAACAACTGCAGAACGGCAAATATTTAGCAGCGTTTCAGACTGAACTGGTTGCCCACCCTGACTACCAGGTAATCTTCAACGGTCACACCGGCATGTCAGCATTAAAACCGTATCTTCAAGTGGCGGGTCAGCTTCAGCGTGCGTTTACGATCGTTCAAGATGATTTCTATGGTCATCAGCCCACAGATTCCGGCTTAGTCGTCATTTCAAAACAAGCCATTAATGCATTCCCGATTAAAGTTGAGGACAAAGTGACTGATCAGCCAGATGCCGTACAGCCAGTTACTAAAAGTGAGCCATCAACGTTTTGGAACAAAATGAAAAAGCATCTCGGCCTTTAAATTATTGGAAAGAAGTCAAACTATGCCACAACCTTTAGCCTACCGCATGCGACCACAGCGGATCGAAGACGTGGTCGGACAGCAGCACTTAGTTGGTCCGGGTAAAATCATTTCCCGAATGGTCAAAGCGAAAATGCTGTCATCGATGATTTTGTACGGACCGCCTGGCACTGGTAAAACCAGTATTGCCAGTGCCATTGCTGGCTCAACCAAGTATGCTTTTCGAAAATTAAACGCTGCAACGGATTCCAAAAAAGATCTCCAAATCGTCGCAGAAGAAGCCAAAATGAGCGGTACCGTCATTCTATTACTAGATGAAATTCACCGGCTAGACAAAACGAAGCAGGATTTTTTACTGCCACATTTGGAAAACGGCCGCATCGTGCTGATCGGTGCCACAACTGAAAATCCGTATATCAGTATTAATCCCGCAATTCGTAGCCGAACACAAATTTTTGAAGTGAAACCACTGATGCCAGACGATATCCGTACAGCGATTGATCGTGCCCTCACCGATAAAGAAAACGGTCTGGGTAAGCAACAGATTGATTTGGCACCGGAAGCTGAGCGTCTATTAACGACCGCCACTAATGGCGACTTAAGAAGTGCCCTCAATGGCTTAGAATTAGCGGCTAAGTCCACGGATTCAACCGATGGTGTGATTCACCTCACCCTGCCAATTATTGAAGAATGCCTGCAAAAAAAGGCGTTCAGCCATGATAAAGACGGTGACGCGCATTATGATGTTATTTCCGCCTTTCAAAAATCAATCAGGGGAAGCGATACCGATGCTGCTCTACACTATTTAGCCCGGTTAGTAACCGCTGGTGATCTTCCTACCATCGCCCGTCGCTTAACCGTGATTGCTTACGAAGATATTGGCTTGGCTAATCCACCAGCGGCTGCCCGCGTGGTGGAGGCTGTTACTGCCGCACAGCGATTGGGTTTCCCAGAAGCACGAATTCCCCTTGCTGATGCGGTGATTGAACTCTGTTTATCACCAAAATCAAACTCTGGTATGATGGCAATTGACGCTGCCATGTCAGATATTAGTTCAGGTCATTATGGCGACATCCCTGCCCACTTAAAAGACTCCCATTACAAGGGTGCAGCTGACCTGGGTCATGGTGTCGACTACAAGTATCCACACAGCTTTAAAAACGACTGGGTAAAACAGCAATATCTGCCAGACAAAATTAAGAATGCACAGTATTACGAGCCTAAAACAAACGGTAAATTCGAAACAGCTCTAGCACAGCAATACGAACGACTGAGAAAAGCTCAGCGGTCTTAAGAAGAATCAAAATGGCAAATTGAGCTAAAATATGCTAATATGTATGTAAGTTCTAGGGTGTGCGCGTTGTCCACATACGTGTTTGCCGAACAACTAATGTTACATTGGGACATGGGTTAACTCTTCCGGATTGCAGGCCTTTACACTTGGTAGCATGAACGCAGATATACCCGTCCCACCTGCTTATCAGCGGGCCAAAACCTATCGGACAAATTAACGGCACTATTAGATCTTCAAAGTGGCAACACTTTGGGGCTGGCTTGCACCTTGTAAGTCAGCTTTTTTATTTTACAACAATAAACCGGCGTAAAGCCTTGGAGGTTCCCTGTGGTTATTAATATCTTGATGATTCTGTACGTGTTGCTCACCTTTTTTATTGGCTGGTTCTTTCTCACCCATACACACCGGCCATTTCTCGTTTTCCATCCCGAAGAAAACCCTAACCTGTCAGGAATTGTTAAATTTGGTGGCTGGTCCTTAATCGTTGTCGGTGTCATAGCTGCAGTGGCAACCATCATGCAAAATGACGTTTTTATTTCCATGACGCTTTTAATTGGTGTACTGGACATTCTCGCCATTCAATTAATGCTGGTTCACTTCTTCCCGAAGATTAAATGAAAACGGTTTACATTTCTCTTTTTATTTAACGAAAAATAACGTAGAATAGAGGTAACAAGTAGAGAGAGGTGAGTCATCATGTTACAACAATACAAACACATCTTAGTTCCAGTTGATGGTTCCTACGAAGCCGAGTTAGCATTCGAAAAAGCTGTGGCTGTTGCCAAAAGAAACGATTCTGACCTGCATCTGGTTCACGTTGTGGATACCCGGGCATTTCAAAATATTTCTAGCTTCGATACAACGATGGTTGAAGAAGTAACCGATACTGCCAAGAAAACCTTGGATAAGTATATTCAACAAGCAAAAGATGCCGGCGTTAGCAGCGTTGACTACTCGATTGAATACGGTGCACCAAAAACCATCATCGCTCGTGACATGCCTAAAAAATTGGGCATTGACCTCATTATGATTGGGGCCACTGGTCTAAACGCAGTGGAACGGTTATTGATTGGTTCTGTCACCGAATACGTTACCCGTACAGCCGTTTGTGATGTTCTGGTTGTTCGGACAGACTTGGAAAATAAGCCAGCTAAGCAACCTTCTAAAAAAACTGAGAAATAAGGTCAATCATCAAAAAGAGGTCACTCAAAATTTGAGTGGCCTCTTTTGCTATCTTGTTTTATCTCTAGATAAAAATAATCATCAAACTGCCTCGGAAATTTCATCATGCCGATAACATTCTGCTAGATGATCATTCACAATACCAGACGCTTGCAGTAGCGAATAACAGGTTTTAGGCCCAATCCGTTTAAAACCTAGATGCCGTAGCGTCTGCGCTAATTCTGATACAAACCACTCCACATCAAGTTTTTCAGCTGGTTTTAAGTGATGATCTAACGGCATACCATTAACTTGCTGCCATAGCGTTTCACTTAAGCTCCAGTTTAATTCGTGCAAACTGCTCAGTACCCGCGCGTTTTCAATAACGGCATCAATTTTCTGACGATTACGAATGATTCGCTGATCGTGATATAAATCCTGTAGCTGAACTGGTGTAAGCTGTGCTAATTTATCCGGTTCAAACTGTTCAAAAGCCCCTCTTAAAGCCTCTCGGTATTTCAAAATCAAATGCCAAGTTAATCCCGCCTGAAAAATCTCTAGGGACAAGTTTTCAAATAGCTGTCGTTCATCATGAACGGGGACACCCCACTCTAAATCGTGGTAAATCAACAATTGCGGACTCTTTTCTGCCCACGGACATCTGGTTGTCATCTCTTCAACTCCTTATAGAGCTAAATACGAAAAATCAACAGAATTGGTTCACCACGTTTTCGACAATTGCCCAGTTGAACTGCTTAAGTGGCTGTCGATTCATTTGCTGGAGCTGTGTCAGCTGATTGGTTATCTGCCCATCCACACCAAGTACTCGCATGACCTGCATATCAGTCACCTTATCTGGTGTCCAAACAAACACTGGCGCACCAATTGAATGGGCCTGCCTAATCATCGTCGTATTAAGGCCGATCGCCTGAAGCGAGTAAAAATCAGCGGGTAAGTTTTTAATCGACATCACGTTTAAAGGCACGATGTACCCAACTATCAAATTAGGATCAAGTTGTTTCAGCTTTAGAACTGATTGATAACTCATGGTGTGCACAAAATCGTGACTGCTGATTAATTGTTCACCAAACTGATTATCAAAACGTTGAATCATGTCCGCACTGTCTTGTGGCGTCACCTTGATTTCAATGATTAAACGTTGGTTGACTTTTTTCGCAGCCTTCAAATAACTGGCTAAACTCACAATTGTAGTGACTTTACCATTCTTTTCGGCACGGTGTTTTTTCAGTTGATTTAAGGTCAGATTCTGAATATCTGTCACCTTTGCGCCCGTCTCTGTTTTCAAGCTCACATCCTGACCATGTGACACAACGAACTGGCCATCTTTGGTTTCTTGAACATCAATCTCCACAAAATTAGGTTTATGCTTAACCGTGCTTTCAAACGCATCTAACGAATTGGGAACACCGTTATTCCCAATCACACCGCGGTGCGCGATGGTTAGGCTTGGGGAAGCCGCAACTGAGCCAAAATGAAAGGCCTGAAACCCGAAAAGAATTACTAGCAGCATCACTAGCCCAGTAGGAAACCAGGCCATGCTGTGTAAATGGTCATCATCCTCAGAAAAATCTGGTTGAAACTTAGGTTGAGCAATGGATTCCCAAACGATTGCAAGTAAGAAGACACTCAGTCCTACCAGTGAAAAAATCACTAATACAACCAGTGCGAACAAACTGGTCCCATTGCCGATACCATTGGAAAGCTGTTGACTTAATGCCCGCAGTCCATGGACAACTAGGTGATTAATGATGAACATTGGCAACCAGATGGCAATTAAGGGTCGCAAAAACCATACTAAACGATGCCAGCCGCTAATAGGAACCAATTCTGGCTTAACAGTTACTCTTAAATAACCCAGCAAGCGAAGAAATACATACAACAAAACGGCATACAAGACCATCAAAATGGCCACAACAACCCGCCGCTGCATGACAACCGTATCCACCCAATTAATGGGTAACATGATCAGGTTTAGTACTGGCGCTGTAAAGCCTGCGTCACCAAAGGGTAACCACAGAACCGCCAATAAAATCACTAAAGCCACCAATTGCAACCACCGCTTAGATAACCTGTGCCAAGCGGTCAGTATCAGCAAATCGGTTTGATTTAAAATGGTTTTATTGGTGGTAAACGCGGTTAAAATCAAATTCAACTCAAAAATCAATCCAGATAAGAAGCCAATAATCAAGATGACTTTAATGGCAACAAGACCTGGATTTAACATGAGAATATGCAGCGTCATTAAAACTGCTAGCAATAAGAGCCAGCCAAGATTAACCGCGCGTACTTTTAATAATTCATAACTCGTTTGAAATAAACGTCGATAATAATTGATTGGTTTCACCCTTTCACCCACTATGCCAGAAAATCGATCACCGAACGCAAATATTGCATGATTGCATCGCTGAAGTCGTGTCTAACAATCATTGATTCAATCAGGCGCCCACGATTATATATTTGATTCCAGCCTGACTGACTTTCTTGCTGCTGGATGACAACCAGTTCCTGCCGCCAATGCTTAAGCTGCTTTAAAAAGTAGTCAGCATATAACTGATTCTTATTGGTTAACCGGGCAAAATAACCCGCTAATCGCTGGGGTTCCCCAAAAATTAGCGCACCGTCCAGTGTCTTATAACGTTCGATGATAATGGCCATCAAAAAAAGTTTGTCAGCCCGTGTCAGCCGTTCTCGTTCTGATAATTCATCTAATAGATTACCAATGTGCGTAAAGGCGTGCGCCCAGCCATTGGTTTTAATGAATCCCCGAGTATCAGCTTCCAGTACCATGTACAGCGCTAATTGGTTAACCACCTGATCAACCAACTTCTGGTCCAGAAAATGGTAACCCGCGCGATCGGCATACAGCAGGACAGAAAGTAACAATACCGCAAACGCCCGTTGATAAACAGCATCATTTTCTGGTTCAAGAATGTGAGCAAAAAGAACCGTGTCACTTGTCAAATAGCGAACGATCATTGTCATTTGCTGGTTTGAAAGTAAGTGTTGCTGAATCAGATCATTGAATAAGAAATAAATACCCTTATCCCGGACACTTGGATCTGAAGACCCAATATGCCTTACCAGTTGGAGAACTTGCTCGTCATTAACCGTAGCCAATGATTCTGCTTTCAATTGATCGTTCAACTGTGTCAATAGGTCTCGAATGCCGTCACTATCATCAGGTAACTGTACCTCAGTTGTGACCGTCTCACGGTTCACGGAGGTCACTAACGTTTCTAGTCGAGTGCCCAGTGACTGAAACAGTTCCCCGGCGTTTACCCGTTGGCGTATTTCGTTTAGCTGTTCACGTATGTCATCTATCTGATTGTTGGCTTCCACTTTTCTCGCTCCGATCTTTAAACATATTCTTATTTTAGCACGTTTATGACTGGCGAGAAAATGGGAGCGTTTATCTTGGCACACGGAAGCGCAGCGTTAACCGATAACTAATCAATAACATCACGATAATGTAAATTGAGCCTGATATCATCGGTGCAAACGCAACGAAGTGACTGGTATCAGTTGCTTGATTCATGCCAACGATAAAGAGTAGAAAATCGCCTATCCAAGTCAGCTTTAAACTAGTTTGATCATTCAACATAATGAGGACCGCCAGTAGGACAAAGAGTACCACTGGCATCCCAATAATACTGATCCGTTGAACGCGTCGATTAAATAAACCTAAGCATGATCCAATCACCATTCCTGTGACCATAATGCAGGCAATAAACAGCATCGTAATGATCAACACCGAGATTGCATTAGCAATTGGTGAATTGAAATAATGCCCATAAAGGACGCTAAAAGTCATCAGCGGATTTTTATTGATGAAATGGTGGTAGAACACGCCGTACAGCAGATTAATACCCTCACCCACCACCAAGATGACGGTCAAGGCATACAATTTACTGAAGAAATAGGTCTTTCGTCCCAAGCCATTTTGAATAAATAACTTGAAGCCATCGTAGCTGATACCGCCATACACGAATAAGTAGAAACTCAAAATTAACGCTGGCAAAAATTGCGGCAAGTAGTCGCTAATATCGTAAATATTGATGCGACCTAGAACCAGAGAAATAGCGAACGGTAAGATCACTACCACGGCAATCGACCAAAGGTAAACCCAGCCGAAAGATTTGAAGTAATTTTTGAGCTGATATGAAAAGGCTGCTTTAATTCTCAACGGTTGCCACCTCCTGATTAGTCAAATAGATAAATAGACGCTGCAAATCAATATGGCTGATTGACACGGTATCCGGTATCGGTCGATCATCATTCAATTGACCGTAGACATATTGGACCCTCAGGTTACCTAAAGCTTCGTGGCCAATGACATTCAAACCAGTAGTATAGGCTTCAACGTCCGCCGTTGGGCCAGTTACAGCAAAGCCTCTATCCAAAACGTTCTCAGTAGTATCATTCACGATAATATGATGATCCTGTAAGACCCAAACTCGTTCAATTAAATTACTGACCTCTTCGATCAAATGCGTCGAAATCACAAAACTTCGTGGTCGCTTAGCATAACTATCCAACAGCGCATCATAAAATAGACGGCGATGATTAGCATCCAGCCCTAACGTTGGTTCATCCAAGAAGACGTAATCAACGTCCACTGCTAAAGCGATAATTAGTTTCATGATTGACCGAGATCCCGTCGACAATTTATTGAAGCGGGTATCGGTATTAAGTTCGAACTGTTCAGCCAATATTTTTGCTAACGCCATATCCATTCCTTGATAGAGCTGCGCTGTTAATTTAAAAATCTCCTTCACTGGCATCCGTGATGGGTAAAGATTGGCCTCGCTCATCAGATAAATGCGGTTAAGCACATCATCATTATCCGTCACCGGTTGCCCACCAATGGTCACTTCTCCGTCGCTTAACGGAATTCGATTAGTAATAATATTAAATAACGTACTCTTCCCAGCACCGTTTCTTCCCAGTAACCCATAGATGGTTTCTGGTTCGATTGTGAGATCAATACTACTGAGAACTTGCTGTTTCGCAAATTGTTTACTAACTTGATTAATTTTAATTGGCTTAGGTTTAGCCATTATTGAACCCCCTTTTTATCATTTCAAGAATGGTTGTTTCTGGTAAGGTTAACTTTTTAGCCTCTTTCACTAGGTTAACCACGTAATCTTCGTAAAATTCTGTCTGTCGTTTTTCCCGAATTTTAGCGTGAGCGCCAGTCGCCACAAACATCCCTAGGCCACGTCTTTTTTCCAAGAAACCATTGCTGACCAAAATATTCATCCCCTTAAGGACCGTGGCAGGATTGATGTGAAACTGTTTAGATACCTCAGTCGTTGAAGGAACTTGAGTGCCCTCTTCAAAGCTGTTTGTAAAAATTGCTTCTTCAATTTGTTGCGCGACCTGAAGATAAAGTGGTTCAGTACTATTAAAGTCAAACTGCATGATCCACCATCCAATCCTTCCTTTCACCGCTAACTACTTATCGATTATGAGCTTGGGTAACACAATATGCTCATATAGTTTAACGGTTATAATGTAATAAATCATATACAAGACAAAGAAAATTGTAAATGGCAACCAAATTTGATAATAAGGATTGAGCATCAATACTCTGAACATTTGAAGACCAAATATAACGTGAACCACGCCAACAATTGCCGGTAGTACAAACAATACAAGAATTTCTCGAGCAATTGAACCGCGTAATTGCGAAGGCTGAGCACCAATTTTATTTAGCATCTCATAGCGTTTTTTATCAGTTGTGGCACCGCTAAGGATCTTAAACATCAGACAGCTGGCAAGCATCGCTAGAAAGGCAATTCCTAAGAAGAAGCCCATAAATTCAAGACCGCCGAACAGCGCCGTACTGAGAACAAAAGTACTGTAAGTCCCTGGAATTGTTTCCACCGATGGACTGCCTAGACTGACAACGATACGTTTCAGTCCAGCCTTATCAGCCTGCAAATTTTTAACCCTAAATAGCACTAATTGCTGTGATCGACCCGGCAGCTGGTCAAAAGCCGTTCGCGAAACCAATCGGAACGCTTTTTGAGGTGCCTTTGGCTGCAGTGCCATCAACTTTTCGGGGTGCTTTTTTAACTGAGTGCTGGTAAGATTGCGATATGTGGGTGATGCCAGTCGATTTTTTTGTTTTGCATCTAATGGTGAATTGAAACCAGTAAACTGCAACGGCTGTTTTTTCAGTTGATCAGCACGATAATAGATTACCTGATTCGTTTCTTTTTGCTGATAAGTCACCTTTGTATCTAAATTTAATTCATTAATCAACTGACTGGTCTTATGTGATGGGTTTTTAATGGCCATGGTATAGGCATTACTAGCCGTAGATAAAGCTGTTACCTGTCGCTGTAAACCAATGCCAACCGTGATTGCGCCTAACGACAGGGCAATGAGAATTGACACCACTGACAAAATTTTAGTGTAATTATGAATCCGAAAACTAAGTTGCGACAGCGTAAAGCTTCTTAACCCGTGGTTAGCCCAATCGGAACGCTTAAACAATAAAATTAGCCAGACAAAAATCGCGTTGAATAAAAAATACGTTCCCAACACAACGGTAACTAAGCCAATCGGGATGGTACTTAACGCGAACTTTGCGATGTGACTCATAGCGTAATAGCCAGCCATCAGCAAGAGAACGCCCACTACGACCTGCAATAGCTGACTAACAGGTTTTAGTACGGGTCTGTTAGGCTGACTGTCGCCCTTTAATAATTGAAGAACAGCCGTTTTGGTTAAAGTAAACCGATTAATTGCACCAGCAATTAAAAACAATACCAAGTACAGCACAATGGTAGTGACTACTGCAGGAAAATAAAAAGCGCTAAAATGCTGCAGTTTGGTGCCAATCATCCGGCTCATTAGGAAAGGTCCCACCGATACAGTGAGCCCCCAACCTACGAGTGTACCGATTACACTAGCGATTGTGCCAATCACCATTGTCTCAACTAAAATTAACTGGCCAATTTTGGCTTGCTTCGCACCAAGCATCATAAATAAGCCGTAGTCATGTCGCCGCATACTCATCAAAAATGAATTGGCGTAAAAAACATAAACCAGTGTGATGATGGTCAATAAAATGGCCCCAAATAAAAAGATGAAGTTAGCACCGGTAATGGTTTGCGCATTAGCTTTAATAAACGCCTTATTAGTCGCTAATGATTCAAACATGTAAAAAATGGCGCTGGACATGATCAACCCGAAAAACAGCACAACGTAATCTTTTAGCCGACTCTTAATACCGGCAAATGCGAGTTTGTTTAACATTTTGCTATCCTCCCTTAATCAAATGTACCAAGCGTATCAAGAATAGCTTGGTAGAATTGCTGACGGGTTTGAGTGCCCTTCCTAATTTCTTGTCCAATTTTGCCATCTTTAATGAATAATATTCGTTGACAATAACTGGCAGAAAACGGATCATGGGTCACCAACAAAATGGGAACTTGCTGGTCATGATTGATGGTGGTCAACATTTCAAGCAGATCTCGTGCACTGTTCGAATCCAAGGCACCCGTGGGTTCATCACCGAAAAGAATGGCTGGATGGGATACCAATGCTCGTGCTGCGGCCACTCGCTGCTTTTGACCACCAGAAATCTCCGTGGGGTATTTCTCTAAAATGGCTTCGATGTTCAACTGTTTGGCAACTCGTTGTACTTCAGACTGAGCTTTCTTACGGCCAATATTCTGTAATGAGAGCGGTAAAGCGATATTTTCATAGTTAGTTAAATTCTCCAATAAATTAAAATCTTGAAAAATAAAACCAACTTGCTTAGCCCGAAAATCGGCAATTTGATTGCCCTTCAAGTTAGTCAAAACTTGCTGATTAATTTCTACTTCACCTGAAGTTGGTTCGTCCAATGTTGCCAGGATATTGAGCAACGTAGTTTTTCCTGAACCTGAAGCACCCATAATGCCAACAAATTCGTCCTTAGTCACATCAAAACTAATACCTTTTAATGCTTCGTACTGCTTCTCATTCGCCTTACCATAAGTTTTATGCAAGTCTCTTACTGAGACAACTGGGGTATCTGTCATGATTCTCCTCCATTATTCACGCGTAGTGTCTGTTTTTGTTATTTGGTTAGTTACTCATGTAGCTAACTATAAAGGTAAGACGGTAATTTGTCAATTGTGGCTTTCAATGTGATTAACGTACATCCTTTCTCTTTATCTTGCCTAAACGCGTAAAAAGGGACAGCCCCCGGCCGTATAACTAAAGCAGCCCCACCACCCAAGTTCGGGGTGATTTCCTTTTACCTTGCCTAAACGCGTAAAAAGGGACAGCCCCCGGCCGTATAACTAAAGCAGCCCCACCACCCAAGTTCGGGGTGATGGGACTGCTTTAGTTATACTCTGGGGGCTAAACGTCCCTTTTTACGCTCTCTTATTTATAACTCTTTGCCGGCAATACAGCACCTTTATAGTGGTTGTAGATCCACTTTTGCGTATCCTTTGACTGCAAAGCCTTCATCAACTTCTTGATGGCTGGTTTCTTTTGGTCACCCTTGCGAACAGCCACAATGTTGACGTATGGCGATGATGACTTTTCAGTTGCGATAGCTTGCTTCAATGGGTTAAGACCTGCTTGAACAGCGTAGTTAGCGTTGATAAAGTCCACGTCACCTTCACCGTTCTTGTAGATACTTGGCATCAATTTTGGTTCATAACTGTGCTTAAACTTCAAGTGACGAGGGTTTGATGTAATATCTGAGAAGTTGGCTGTCGTAATATCGATACCCTTCTTAACTTTGATCAAACCAGCGTCCTGCAAGATAGTTAAGATACGGCCATAATCAGGTGTGTTGGAACTTGCTAAAATCGTTGCGCCATCCTTAACATCCTTTAAGTTCTTAACTTTCTTTGAGTATGCTGAAATGGGTTCCAAGTGAACACCACCGGCACTTTGCAACGTCCCATGGTTAGCTTTGTTCCATGTATTTAAGAATGGTGTGTGTTGGAAGTAGTTGGCATCCAGTTCCTTACTTGCTAAAGCCTTGTTAGGCATTACGTAGTCTTGGAACACTTTGATCTTTAAATTAACGCCTTCCTTTTTCAGTTGAGGCTGAACATGCTTCAAGATCTGTGCATGAGGTACTGGTGAAGCGCCCACCGTAATCGTAGTGGTCTTTGGTTTGCTTGAACTGTTACCACAAGCCGCCAACAATACCGTTGTTGCTGCAATACCTAAGATACCTAGAATTCGTTTTGAAGTCTTCATAAACAATTCCTCCCAAAATGTAGAATAAGATATTTTTATAGGGTCCGCTTATCAATACGACGAACCAGGAAATCCCCAATAAATTGAAACGCAAAGACAACCACCACAATGATAACTGTTGCTACAAGCACGATGGTGTTATTGTTTGCCTGAAAACCATCGATGTAAGCCAAGTTCCCTAAACCACCGGCGCCGATTGCACCAGCCATTGCGGTGTAGCCAATGAGTGAGATAGTAGTAACCGTTGCTCCTGAGACTAATGCTGGCATACTTTCTGGCAACAGCACCTTATAAACGATCTGCCAGCTGCTAGCACCCATTGCTTCAGCTGCTTCGATAACGCCACGGTCAATTTCGTGAAAGGCTAGCTCCACCATCCGTGCATAAAACGGTGCAGCTGAAACAATCAGCGATGGCAACGCAGCAGAGGGTCCAATAATGGTTCCCACCAAGTTCTTGGTAATCGGCAGTAACAACATGATCAAAATGATAAACGGAATTGATCGAAACACGTTAACCAAGAATGACACGACGCCGTTAAGTAGCTTGACCCAGACATTTTCACTTGCCGTTGTTTCAAATAATAGCAAACCTAATAAAACACCCAAGATTGCAACGACAATCATCGAAACCACGGTCATCCAAACAGTCTCCCAAGTCGCACCGCCCATGTTAGCCCAATCAACGGTTTTAAATGCAAAATATGAACCATTAGTCACGATGAATCACCTCCGTTTCCACACGCATTTTCTTGAGCAGATTCAACGCACCGTCTAAGCTCTCTTTGTCACCATTAATCTGTAGGTAAAGTGACCCAATAGAACCTTCCTGTGTTTGATGAATACTGCCTTCAATGATGCTGACCTGAAGTTTTGGAAACTGATGAATCATTTCAGAAACGATTGGCAACTTAGCTTGGTCACCATGGAAGACCAGTTGAACAATGGTACCCTCGGGATAACTCTTAATTAAGTCCTCCACGATACTATTAGTGTCGGTCAACGCTGGATCAACTTCTTCACTCACAAAACGCTTGGTAATTTCTTGCTTTGGATTCCGGAAAACGTTGAAGACGGTTCCCTGTTCAACGACCCGACCATCATCCATGACGGCTACGTGGTCACAAATCTTACGAATAGCGTGCATTTCGTGAGTAATCAAGACAATGCTCAAATTCATTTTTTTATTGATTTCAAGCAGTAAATCCAAAACTTCATCCGTAGTTTGTGGGTCCAACGCACTAGTTGCTTCATCAGAAATCAGAATTTCTGGATCATTGGCAAGTGCCCTTGCAACCCCAACACGTTGCTTTTGCCCACCTGACAATTCAGATGGATAAGAATGTTCACGGCCAGTTAAGCCAACCAAGTCGACTAAATGCTGAGCCTTTTTCTGGCGCTCTTTCCGTGATACGCCGGCCACTTCAAGGGGAAACATGATGTTTTGAATCACTGTTCGCGACCAAAGTAGGTTAAAATGCTGGAAAATCATACCGATCTTTTGGCGTTTCTTCCTTAGTTCACTTCCAGAAAGCGCCGTGATTTTATCCCCGTTAATGTCAATTTCGCCGCTAGTCGGTGTTTCAAGTCCGTTTAACATCCGTGTTAAGGTACTTTTACCAGCACCGGAATAACCAACAATGCCGTAAATTTCACCGTCGTCAATGTTTAAATTCACATCAGAAACGGCCGTCAAATCACCATCTTTTGTGGTGAATGTTTTTGTCACGTTTTTAAATTCAATCACTGCGGTTACCTCCTTTTTCAAATAAAAAAGCTTCGCCCTACTTAAACCAATTAGTTTAAGTAAGGGCGAAGCTTATCGCGTACCACCTTATATTCGTTACTGCCTCACGACAGCAACCTCAACGAGTCCAAAGACTCAACGGGATAGTGGCCGTTAACCAGCTACGGTTCACTAATGCTCACCGTAACCTCTATATGCAAAACCATCTTCAACGTATGGTAACGATCCCTTTTCATCAACCGGGACTCTCTAGGCGTTTACGTGACGCTTACTCATTTTGCAGATCTCATATTCAATTGAATCAATGACAAAAGTATAGCTATCTCGGTAAGAGCTGTCAAGGAGAAATGTCATTGAATTCTCAGAATCCAATCAAAATACAATTAGGCTTCTTTGATATCAGCTAGCCAAGCATCGGCTTCTTCTTCGCTGTTTAAGCTGTCAAAATCGTTAGCCAACTGTGGGTTCACAGCAACGACTTCACCGCTTACAGGGCTGTCAATATCAGAAACTGCTTTTTCAGCTTCAACACTAATTAATGTTTTGCCTTTGGTCACTTTGTCGCCAACACTTGGTAGGTGAGCAAATTTAATGGTGCCTAATTCGTCTTGACCCGCTTTCGTTAAACCAAGACGCGTTTTACCATCCATTACTTTTGTCCAGAAATAAGTTGCTTCTTCACTCATACTTTCACCTCATACCAATTTTTTTTGCTTTGATTTTACTCAAAGTCCTCGTTACGACTAAACATGTAACTCTTATTATGATACCGCATTGACATAATTAAGCCAATACCTATCATATTTCCAATCAGTGCTGATCCACCTTGACTAACAAATGGTAAAGGAATACCAGTTAGTGGCAGTAAGCCAATATTCATCCCAATATTTTCAAAGGTATGGAATAAAATCATCATAATAACACCGGTAGAAATATAGGCATAGAACACGTTTTTAGTGTCAAAGGTTACCCGGATCATCTGGTAGATCAACATGAAATAGAGCAAAATCAGAATTAAACTGCCAATGAACCCGTAGTTTTCACCAATAACTGAGAAAATCATATCAGACTCACGCACGGGAACATAGACTTTAGAAACGTTGAACCCCGTTCCAAAGATACCACCCGAGCCAATTGCTTTCATGCTCTGCCATAGCTGATAACCCTGATCAGAGGTGTTGCTAGCCGGATTCAACCAAGTATCGATTCGTGAAAATTGATACGATGCGAAACCCAAATGTTCCAATATGGTTCGTCCGGTAGTAGTTGCAACTAAAGCTAGTGCACCGCCACCGACACCTGCCAGCCCAACTGCCACTGGTACGATGATCCGCCAAGTAATTCCCGCAACAAGTGCAACACCTGCTACGATAGCAAAGAACACCAACATGGTCCCAAAATCGTTTTGAAGACGAAGTAATACTGCCACTGGTAACACCCAAGCAACCATTTTACCTAACAATAACCAATCTGAATGGGTCGTATGTTCATAATATTTATGGTTATGATCACTGGCAACTCGTCCTAACATCAAGATAAACGCTGGCTTCATTACCTCTGATGGTTGAAAAGTCAGCGGTCCAATTGCAAACCAAGATTTCGCACCCGTTGAAGCGGCATAGGAACGACTATAAAACACCAGCACAGCTGCCAGCAAGAATATCCCTAGCCAATAAGCTAATGGTGCTACTTTCCATAATTGTTCAGAATCAAATTGCATGATGATAACGACAGCAACCGTCCCGATAGCATACCAAACCACCTGCGACACCATAACAGTCGTCACATTAGTCGCACTAGAATCGTGAACGGCCGCAACATAAATCGAAGCTAAGCCAATCAATGCCAGCATCAGCACGCAAAAAATAACGCCATAGTCGATTCGCGATTCTGAATCTTCTTCGCGACGTTCATTCATTGCATCATATCCTCCTCTCACTCACGCGTTTATTATAGACGGCTTCTCAGCCGTTCTGATAAAAATGGGTTATCCTTAACCGTTTTTTTAGGTCTCGGATACTGTAGCGAGAAATTAATGATGTAAATTATAGGTCTGAATCAAGTACTCCATGGCTTCATCTTGCGTCTTAACTTTTACCGGTCGATTTGAACCGATCTGAGCTTCGAAAGAGCCACTTTCCAGTGGCATTATTGTACCAATCACTTCATCGTTAATGGACACCTGTAAACCATCCACACCTTTGATTGTCACATCATCGACTGCGACGCCAACTGGTTGTTTCTTTTTTGACATGAGAAGCTCCTTTTACAATTTTTATTTTAAGTTCATCTCTTTTAGATAGGCCATTTCAGCCTGCTTATTTCGCTTTAAACTGAAATGATTAGGTACCGGGTCATACCCGCCATGCACAAGCGGATTGCACCGCAATATACGAGCCATGCCCATTAAAGTCCCCTTAATCGCACCATGCTTCTGCAGTGCTTCTAAAGTATAAGCTGAACAGGTTGGTGAATAACGGCAAGAGGGCGGAAATAGCGGCGATATAAAGCGCTGATAGCCGCGCACAAGCATCATCAGTAACCTTTTCATAAGCGACTCCTATCCACGACCGTGTTTTTTAGTCGTTGCTGCATTCATGTGTTCTAGTAGAATACCGGCACCCTTAGCCACATTGTCTAACGGATTTTCTGAAATAACCACTGGTACCTTCAACTGTTCAATCATGAGTTTATCAACACCGTGCAATAAGGCACCACCACCGGTAAGCATGATCCCGCGATCAATGATATCAGCAGCTAATTCTGGTGGCACAATTTCAAGGACCTCTTTAGCGGCGTTGACAATCTGAACCATCACAGCGTTAATAGCAGGATAAATGTCCTTAGAAGTAATTTCAATTGAGCGTGGCATGCCAGAAACGGCATCACGACCACGCACCTCCATAGATTCATTATGGTCTTCGTCCGGATAAGCAGAACCAATCTTGATCTTGATAGATTCAGCCGTCCGTTCACCAACTTGAAGATTATGCTGTGTCTTCAAAAAGTTGATAATGTTGACGTTCAATTCATCGCCAGCGATTCGAATTGACTTGCTGGCCACAATATCACCAAGTGATAGGACTGCAATATCACTAGTCCCACCGCCAATATCAATAACCATATTGCCTTGCGGTTTAAAAATATCCATGCCTGCACCAACAGCAGCAACTTTAGGTTCTTCTTCCAAATAAACCTTGCCACCGCCGGATTTTTCAGCAGCTTGAATGATTGCCCGGCGTTCAATTTCAGTAATATTGGTAGGTGCACAGATCATAATATTGGGCTTTGCCAAAAATCCCTTAACACTTAATTTACTAATAAAATATGAGAGCATGCTTTCAGTAACATCAAAATCAGAAATCACACCATCTTTTAAAGGCCGGATCGCCCGAATATTACTTGGGGTACGTCCCACCATTCGGTAGGCTTCAGAGCCCACTGCTAACACTTGATTTGACTTTGTGTCAACCGCCACAACGGAGGGCTCGTTCAACACGATCCCCTTACCCACTGCATATATCAAAACGTTGGCGGTACCAAGGTCAATACCAATATCTTTTGCCATCCTATCGAATTCCTCCTGAACTTATTGTTTCAACCGTTAATTATAGCATACCCATACTAAGATAGGTTAAGCGAAAAAAAGTTCGGAACAGACTCGCCGTTCCGAACTCTCTACTTGACGTTAGTCGTTAGTTTTAGACTTTAAAACAACCTCTTCTTGTTCTGGTACTTTGACCCGTTCGATTTCAGCACCTAAGGCACGCAACTTTAAGTGGAAATCGTAATACCCGCGGTCAAGATACTTCAAGTTAGTCACTTGCGTATAGCCGTTAGCAACTAAGCCTGCTAGTACCAAAGCAGCGGCCGCTCTTAAATCAGTGGCTGCAACTTGTGCACCATTAAAATTGGTTGGCCCGTATAAGGCAACTGTCCGACCCTCAACTTTGAACTTCGCGTTCATACGGCGAAGTTCCTCTAAGTGCATGAACCGATTCTCAAACACCGTTTCCGTCAACGTACTTGTCCCGTTAGCAGAAAGCTGCAATACCGTCATTTGCGGTTGCATATCCGTTGGGAATCCTGGATGCGGTAATGTTTTAACGTTGGTTGGCTTCAGACTTTCTGGTCCAATGACCCGAACGCCGTCATCTTCGATCAAAACTGTCACACCCATTTCCTCTAGTTTGGAAATCAGTGGTTTGTTATGCTCGGCAATGGCGTTCTTAACTAAAACGTTACCGTGAGTCAAAGCTGCAGCAACCATAAAGGTACCAGCTTCAATGCGGTCTTGCACAACATAATGTTCAGTGCCGTGCATATTCTTAACACCCTCAACTCGGATGGTCTCAGTTCCAGCACCACGTACTTTAGCGCCCATTTTGTTTAAAACATTAGCAAGATCAACAATTTCTGGTTCACGAGCGACATTTTCAATGGTTGTCGTCCCTTCAGCCAGTGTGGCCGCCATCATAATATTTTGAGTGGCCCCAACACTCGGAAAATCGAGATAAATGTTAGCCCCAACTAACCTATCTGCAGTAGCTTCAATATAGCCATCGTGCTGATCGATACTGGCGCCAAGTGCTTCGAATCCCTTGAGATGCAAGTCAACTGGACGTGAGCCAATCGCACAGCCACCTGGCATTGCAACTTTGGCATGACCATAGCGAGCCAGTAGCGGGCCCATCACCACGATTGACGCACGCATCTTTGACACATATTCAAAAGGTGCTTGCGTTGACAGTTTTTTGGCTGCATTTAAACGTACAGTATTAGTAGATTCATCAAAATTCACGTCCAAGTTTAAGAACTTAAGAACGTTATTCATGGTATACACATCGGAAAGAATCGGAACATTCGTTAATACCATATCGTCGTGTTCAGCTAAGATTGACGCTGCCAAAATTGGCAAGACAGCATTCTTTGCTCCTTCAATATGTACAGTTCCAGATAATTCGCGGCCACCATGTACAATAATCTTTTCCAAAGAAATTCCCTCCACAAGTTGCATTATTTAACTAGAAAAATTAAATTTCTAACATTATCGATAAAGTTCAAGAAAAATTCGCTGCAGGTATAGCCTACTGTTACCGACAGCAGAACGATCAGTACCTTTGCTTGACTCGGATATAGCCGCATAAAATTTTCAATGTGTAGTTTCTGAATACTCCAAAAGGCCACAAAAATAAAAACAAAATGACTGAGTAGCGTCATTAATGCCTGAGCACCGATTGTTCGCATGGTTCACTTTCCTTTCTGCGTTACCCCTAAAATATAGCATATTTCATGCATGCTGTCCCCTATTCTATTGCATTTGTAATATTACGTTTTACAAAGCAAACTTTTAAAATAAAAAAGTATATTCAATCCATATTTTTAACTTATAGTTACAATAACTAAAATGTAAACAAATAATGAATAAAAGTCCCTTTTTTCTCTAAATTTATCATGCTCAATCGCTCACATTCAATTGCACACGATTCATCCATTTTTAGATTTTCCATATATTCGAATCAGAATAATATGTCACGTATTATAGGCATAAAATACATATTCCTTGTGAAGTCTGACTTACACTAGCAAATCCCTTTAAAACCAACCTTTGTAAGCGTTATTTCGAAGGAATATTTACGATATTTCACAATATTTTTGAATCATGGTAATCTCTAGTCGTTAGTTAAATATTTCATTCACGGAGATGATTATTTTGATCAAAGAAGTCCACATGCCAAAACTGAGTCCGAAATCCGATGAGTACTTTTTCGGCAAATGGGTCAAGCAACCTGGTGATACCGTTAAAACTGGTGACGTGCTTTTCGAAGTTGAAACTGAAAAAGCCATTAGCCAAGTTGAAAGCCAAGAAGATGGCATCTTAAAAGCCCAAGAAGTCGCTACTGGCGATTCTACCAAAGTTGGCGATTTAGTCGCTACGATTGAAGTCGCATAGGAGGAAACAGTATGAAGACAGAACATGATACTACCGCACCAGCAAAACCAGGCTGGTTAAAGGTTACTTATGATCAAAAAAAAGTTGATAAAATGACTGACCTGCTCTCCGGGTTAAAACTAAACACCGTTTGTGCTGAAGCAAATTGTCCCAACTTAGGGGAATGCTTCGGTAGTGGTTCAGCTTCATTCATTATCTTAGGCCCTAACTGTACGCGGGCTTGCCGCTTTTGTGACATTCCCCACGGTCATCCAAAAGATGTTGATCTACTGGAACCCCTACGAGTAGCACAAGCCACCAAGAAACTTGGTTTGACTCACGTGGTTGTTACCAGTGTCGATCGAGATGACTTACCCGATTTAGGTGCTGATCAATTTGTTAGAACGATCAAAGCAATCAAAGAACTGAATCCTAATACTTCCATTGAAGTCCTCACACCCGATTTTCAAGGCCGCGAAGACTGTCTGGATAAGGTCATTGCTGCTGGTCCTGACGTCTTTAACCACAACATGGAAACCGTTCGCAGCATCACACCTAAAGTTCGTAACCGTGCAACTTACGATACCTCTCTCCACGTTCTCAAATACGTGAAGGAACACGCACCTAAGACCATGTACGTCAAAACTGGTATCATGTTAGGGCTTGGCGAGACCGACGAAGAAGTCTATCAATTGATGGATGATTTACGTGCCATTGACGTGGACTTCTTGACGATTGGTCAGTACGTTCAACCAGGTCCCAAGAACTACACTTTGCGTGAATGGGTCCCAATGAAACGTTATCAAGAATACTACAAACAAGCTATGAAACGTGGCTTCAAATTTGTGGCTAGCTCACCACTTGTTCGTAGCTCATACAAAGCCAAGGAAGAACTGGAAGCAGTGGAAAATCAATGATTTACTTACCCGTAGACAGTCTAGATGTCCGTCACAACTTTGCTTTGGAATACTATTTAATGACTGAAAAACGTCCTTCTGAGCCAGTTTTACTGTTGTGGTCTACCACACCAACTGTCATGTTAGGTAAGTACCAAGTCGCTGAAAATGAGCTTAATCGGCCTTTCATTGAAGCTCATCATATTGCTGCAGTCAGACGGTTGTCAGGTGGTGGCACTATTTACACCGATCAGGGAGGCTGCCAGTTTACACTGATCACGCCCGACAAAGATAACGCTATTGATTTTTCATCGGGTCTTGACTTAATCACTCAAGCATTAAATCAACTTGGAATCAACGCACAAAATGATAGTCGAAATGACCTAGTGGTTGACGGTCGTAAGGTATCTGGCAGTGCGCAGTATATGACTAACGGCTTTCGTCTACACCATGGCAGTTTGCTGTTTGATGCTAATATGGATTGGATGGATCAAGCACTTCAAGTTGACCCAGTTAAAAAGAAAGCTAAACACATTAACTCCGTTCACCAGCGCACCGTCAACCTCATTGAGCAAAAACCGGATTGGACCGCTAGCGAGTTTAAACGCCAACTCGAAAATGCACTGCTCAACATCACTGATGCGCATATCAGTGACCTGACAGCAACTGAAAAGAAACATCTTCAGCAAATTGCCACACAACGTTTTGGTGAAGCGGCAGTATGGAAAAGTGATGACCGAGCATTTGACCACGTTCACAAACGTTATTTAACGGGTATTGGTGTTGTGGCCGTTGCTTTCAACTTGGATCAAGAACGACGCTTCTCAGCGATTCATCTCACCGGCGATTTTTTCAGTAACCTCGACCTACAGCAATTTGAAGGCGCGTTGATTGGCAAACCCTATCAGCGGCAGGTTGTAACACCAATCGTCGAGCATCAACTTCAACGATTTCCAATTAGGGGACTTCAACCTGAACAGCTAACTGAGCTATTATTTTAATATGATTATGGAATATTTTCATCGAGAATCAACAAAAAAGAAAGACTACCAAACAAGGGCTAGATAACAAACATTCGTTACAAGCTAGCCGTTTAATTATTCTTGAGCACTAAGAATAATGTATTAGAATAAATTTATAAATATTATTAGACTTATAAAGAGGGTAGCGGATTGTTGGCCACATGACAATCTGCTACCCTCTTTGTACACCTGCATTGACATCAAAAAAAGACGCTACTCTCAAATGAGAATAGCGTCTTTGCTTGCAATTTTACTTGCCAGCAACGTTAATTCGATTGATCGCCCGCCGAAGTGCAACTTCTGCACGTGCAAGTTCATCTTTGTCGTGAGCTGCTTGCGCTTTTTGAATCCGAGCTTCAGCCCGTTTCTTAGCGTTTTGAGCACGATCAACATCGATTTCATCTTGCTTTTCTGCAGAGTCAGCGACAATGGTTGCAACATTGTCAGAGAATTCAATGAAACCACCGTTCACGGCAATTTCGTCCTTCTGGTCACTGTTTGCAGATTGGATACGTGCTTCATCAAATGCTAACGAAGCAATCACAGGAACGTGGTTGGCCATGATACCAAGTTCACCAAGCTGGGTCTTAACGACCAGCATCTTGACTTGCTCGTTATCATAGACGTTACCATCGGGGGTTACGATACTAACGGTTAAAACTGATTCTGCATCAGCCAATTAGAACCCCTCCTTATTTGCTTACGTCAGCCTGCATCTTCTTGGCCTTTTCAACAACGTCTTCAATTGGGCCACAGTTACGGAAAGCATCTTCTGGAAGATCATCATACTTACCTTCCAAAATTTCCTTAAAACCTTTAACGGTCTCAGAAACTGGAACATACTTACCTGGTAACCCAGTAAATTGTTCAGCAACGGAGAAACTTTGTGACAAGAAGAATTGAATCCGACGAGCACGACCAACAATGGTCTGTTCTTCGTCTGACAATTCATCCATCCCAAGAATTGAGATAATGTCTTGAAGTTCACGGTAACGTTGCAAAACATGTTGAACTTCTGTAGCCACTTCATAGTGTTCTTGACCAACAATTTGTGGGTCAAGGGCAGTAGAAGTAGAAGCCAACGGGTCAACGGCTGGGTAGATACCTTGTTGCGTCAATGAACGTTCCAGGTTGGTGGTAGCGTCCAAATGGGCGAAAGTCGTTGCAGGAGCAGGGTCGGTATAATCATCGGCAGGAACATAAACAGCTTGAATAGAGGTAATTGACCCCTTCTTCGTACTGGTAATACGTTCTTGCAACTGACCCATTTCAGTAGCCAACGTAGGTTGGTAACCAACGGCTGAAGGAATCCGGCCAAGTAAGGCTGAAACTTCCATCCCGGCTTGGGTAAACCGGAAGATGTTATCAATAAATAACAGCACATCTTGACCCTTAACATCACGGAAGTATTCCGCAATAGTCAAACCAGTCAAAGCAACCCGCATACGTGCGCCAGGTGGCTCGTTCATTTGACCATACACCATGGCCGTCTTCTCGAGAACACCCGAGCCCTTCATTTCGTAATACATATCGTTACCTTCACGGGTACGTTCACCGACACCTGTGAAGACAGAAATACCATTATGACCTTGTGCAATGTTGTGGATTAATTCTTGAATCAAAACGGTTTTACCAACACCGGCACCACCGAACAGACCAATTTTACCACCACGAACATAAGGTGCTAATAAATCAATAACTTTGATCCCAGTTTCCAGAATTTCTGAAGTAGGGTTTAATTCATCGTACTTAGGTGCATCACGGTGAATTGGCCGTCTTTCAGCATCTGGACCGAATTCGGAACCGCCATCAATTGGATCCCCGAGGACGTTAAATACTCGACCAAGTGTGTCATCGCCGACTGGAACGGTAATTGAAGAACCAGTGTTTTCAACTTCCATTCCACGACGAAGACCATCAGTACCATCCATGGCAATCGTTCTCATTACACCGTCCCCTAATTCAAGGGTAACTTCAGTAACAAGAAAACTGCCATCATCTTTTTTGATGTGAAGCGCAGTATTGATATCTGGGAGTGTATCATCCAACGGGAATTCAACGTCGACAACTGGTCCGATAACTTGAACAACTTTACCAGAACTCATTATTCGTTAATTCCTCCCGTCATTAATTATTCAATGCCTCTTGCCCACCAGTAATTTCAGTAATTTCAGTCGTAATTGCTGCTTGGCGAGCACGATTATATCGCAATTCAAGATCGGCAATGAGGTCGTCAGCATTATCTGAAGCCGACTTCATAGCATTAGAACTTGATGCGTGTTCAGCCGTTTTAGCATCCAAGATTGCTCCGAAAACGAGGCTTTCTGAATACTGTGGCAGAACAACTTTCAATACTTCTTTTTCAGAAGGTTCCATATCATAAGCTGCAGATAAGGTTTCTGCTTGAGTATCTCCGGCTGCATTACCACTCAGCGTTTCGCTATCTACTGGCAACATTTTTTCGCCACGGAACCGAGCAACTAGCCGGTTAACGAAATGGTTGTAGCAAACATAGAGTTCACTGAAAACGCCACTATCATACATTGAGGTTACGGTTTTGACAATTTCTCTAACTTCGTTAAAAGTCGGTACATCACTGACACCACGATATTCGTAGGCCACGTTATCACCGCGTTTTTTATAGAAGTCAGCGCCAGTTCCGCCAACCGCAAGAATCAAATGGTCATTGTCGCCACTATGGCTCGCAATGAATTCATTGGTCTCACGGAGAACGTTACTGTTATAACTGCCAACCATACCTCGATCAGAAGTAATGACCAAGTATGCTGTCTTACCTGACTGCTTAGAATCGCTCGAGGAATCATCCAATAGATGAGATTTTGCCAGATGCATCACAACAGCTTTGACTTTGCTAACGTAGTCTTGATAACCTACAGCCGCTTTTTGAATCTGGTTCAGCTTAGAAGTCTGAACCATCTGCATCGCCGAAGTGATCTGACGTGTATTCTTTGTTGAAGCAATGCGATGTTGGACATCGCTCATTGATTCAGCCATCAGCTCTCACTATCCTTCCTCAAGTTTATTTGTTCGCTACAGTTTCAGTGTCATCGTCATTGGCTGGTTGGAATGTTTGAGCAAATTCTGAAACGGCTGCTTCCATCTTGTCGTTGTCTGGCAAGTTACCGGTCTTAGCAATTGTATCAAGCAGATCGGCGTGCGAGGCATCGAAGAAGTCGAACAGACCACTTTCAAATTTAGCAATATCATCCAACTCGATCTTATCAAGATAGCCATGAGTCAAGGCATACAGAATCAAGACTTGCTTCTCAACTGAAAGTGGAGAATGCAATGGTTGCTTCAGAACTTCAACGGTTCGAGCACCACGATTCAACTTAGCTTGGGTAGCTTCATCCAAATCAGAACCAAATTGAGCAAATGATTCCAATTCATGGTATGAAGCCAAGTCCAAACGAAGTGTCCCAGCAACCTTCTTCATCGCCTTAACTTGAGCGTCACCACCAACACGAGAAACTGATGTCCCGGCATCGATGGCTGGTCGAACACCTGAATAGAATGAATCACTATCCAAGAAGATTTGACCATCAGTGATAGAAATAACGTTGGTTGGAATGTATGCAGAAATGTCCCCGGCTTTAGTTTCAACAATCGGCATCGCCGTCATTGAACCGCCACCTAGTTCATCACTCAACTTAGCTGCCCGTTCGAGTAAACGTGAGTGGGTGTAGAAAATATCCCCAGGATAAGCTTCACGACCTGGTGGCCGACGAAGAATCAAGGAAAGTTCACGATAAGCATCGGCTTGTTTTGAAAGATCATCATAGATAATCAAAACGTGCTTGCCATTGAACATGAACTCTTCACCCATCGCTGCACCGGCATATGGTGCGATGTAGAGTAATGGAGCAGGTTCTGAAGGACCGGCAGTAACAACGATCGTGTAATCCATGGCACCAAACTTACGCAAGGTTTCTACGGAACTACGAACAGTTGATTCCTTTTGACCGATCGCAACATAAATACAAATCATATTTTGGTCTTTTTGGTTAATGATCGTATCAATACCAACTGTAGTTTTACCAGTTTTACGGTCACCAATGATCAATTCACGTTGACCACGACCAATTGGAACTAATGCGTCAATCGCTTTCATACCAGTTTGAAGTGGTTCGAAAACTGACTTACGTTCCATAACGCCTGGTGCCTTTCGTTCGATAGGACGGGTTTTATCAGTTTTAATTTCGCCCTTACCATCAACGGGTTGACCTAATGAGTTAACGACACGGCCAATCATAGCGTCCCCAACAGGAACTTCCATGATACGACCAGTTCGCTTAACTGTATCGCCTTCAGTGATTTTTGTGAAATCACCAAGGACAACGATACCAACATCGTTACTTTCAAGGTTTTGGACCATGCCATAAACCCCGCTATCGAATTCGAGCAACTCACCAGCCAACGCGTTTTCAAGTCCGTGAGCTCTGGCGATACCATCACCAACATAGGTAACAGTACCTGTTTCTTCAACAGAGATCTCGTCTTGGTAGTTTGCTAATTGTTGTTTGATTAGAGCACTGATTTCCTCAGCTTTAATGCTCATATAGGTTTCACCCCTTTATAAAGATCTCTTATTCTAATAATGTTTGACGTAGACGGTGAATCTTGGTCTTGATGGAACCATCAAGAATGGTCCCAGAAGACTGAATAATGACGCCGCCGATAATAGATGTATCAACTTTGTTTGTCAAAACAACTTGTTTAGCGCCGACCCGTTTAGCATAGCCTGACTTAATCGCATCAAGCTGTGTCTCATTAAGGGCGACCGCCGTAGTGACATCTGCATAAACCGTTTGATTATGTTCATCATACAGTTTTTCGAACTGATCAATGATTTCTACCATTGCGTCCATCCGACCGTAGTCATAAACCATTTTAACCAAATTATGGATCGTGCCTTCAGTACTATCTAACAACGGCTTGACTAAGGCTTCCCGCTTAGCTAGCGCTAAACTACTATCCGTTAATGCACTGCCCAACTGCGGGTTATCTTGGAAGACTTTACGAAGCTGTTTGAGCTCTTCGTAAGCAGCGTCCAACTGGTCGTCGCTCGCAAGCAGTTCAAACAGCGCTTTTGAGTAGCGCTTGGCTACCGTTACCTTATCAAGACTCATGTTACTTCCCCAACCCTTCGATATAAGAATCAATCAATGCCTTTTGATCATCAGCGTTTAATTCTTTTTGAATGATCTTGGAAGCAATCTCAATAGATAGGTCAGCCACATCATTGCGTACACTAGACAAGGCATCTCGACGCTCTTGCTCGATGTCTTTTTTAGCGTTGTCCTTCAATGCTTGAGCATCGGTTTGGGCTTGCGCTAAAATACCATCGCGTTGTTGTTGACCTTGCTTCTTAGCAGAATCAACAATTCCGGTAGCCTCTTGACGAGAGTTAGCCAGTGCGTCTTGACGTTGTTTTGCAAGTTTGGCTGCATCGTCACGTGACTTTTCAGCTGAATCAATATCGTTAGAAATCTTATCAGCACGATCTTGCATCATTTGATTGATAGGCTTCCAAGCAACGAGCTTGATCAACCACATCAAAACGATGAACATAATCGCATAGAAAAGCATGTCTCCGACTGCAAGACTACTTGCTACGGCTAAATGTGAAAACATCTATTGACACCTCCTTCTTGTTAAAAATTAAATTTAACGTGTTGCAAAACATTACTTGTTCATAACAAGCAAGGCCACAACGAAGGCAATGATAGGCATGGCTTCAACCAACCCAACACCAATGAACATGTTTGTCCGTAATTGACCAGATAATTCTGGTTGGCGTGACATACCTTCTAGCATCTTAGAAATAACGATACCATCACCGACACCACCACCGATGGCTGCACCGGCCATGGCAATACCTGCTGCAATAGCTCCCATAATCTGTAGTTCCTCCTTAAAATGATGTAGATATATTAGATGAATATTGTAAGTCGTTTACTCCGCAACTTCAAGCTTCATTTGAGAATCAATTAATCCCCAATTTCTAGCTTCTTGGAAATATAAACGGCCGAAAGTGTTACAAACACGTACGCTTGAATGGCACCAAGGAAAGCAGAGAACGCTTGCCAGGCCAACGCCAACGGAATTGCCACGATCATCGTTGCAATCCCATGTGAAAACGCCAAGCCACCGATAATCTTCAGTAACATTTCACCAGAGAAAATAACACCGAAGATACGTAAACCTAGTGTCAAGAAGTTCGTGAATTCCTCGAAGATACTGATTGGTAACCAGAAAACGAACGGTTGCAAGTAACCTGAGAAGTGTTTCTTCCAACCAAACTTCATTACACCGGCAAACTGTGCAATCATCAAGGTTGCTAACGAGAATGTCATGGTAACGATCGGATCAGAAGTTGGACTTCTTACAAAGTCCTTCCCACCAACAGCAATTTGTAAGAACAAACCTAGCTGGTTAGAAATGAATAGGAATAAAAACAAGGTGAACCCATAAAGGCCGAATGCGCCCGCTTCATTTCCAGGGATAGAACCCTTCAAAATTCCATTTGTAAAATCAATTAACCATTCAAGGATGTTTTGTCCCTTACCTGGCTTCATTGTAATATGCCGTGAAAGGGCAAATACAAACAAAAAAACGAGTACAAACGCAATTAACCCCGAATAAATATTGGCGGCATTGAACGTAAGTCCCCCGAATTGAAAGGTTGCAACTGAAGATGGATCTCCCACAGAGTATCACCTCTTTTCAAACTAGGCTAACGTTAGAAGTTCCGAAAAACCTCGCTCATTAGCCAACAAGTCAAATTTCAAATCTTCGAACGTAGTACTTTAATGAAAAATCTTCATTACAAATACAAACAAAATAATACCACCGTTCATATGAAAATACAAAGCTATTCGGAAAAATTAACGGATAAAAAAAGCCAATTAATTTGAATTGTCCAGTATTTTATCGGACAAATTCATATTAATTGACTATTATCGTACACATATGAATTTACTTAGTACCGAAAAGCCGATCACCAGCGTCACCTAAGCCGGGAACAATGTAGCCGTCCTCGTTCAGATGATCGTCTAAAGCCGCCGTATAGATATCAACGTCTGGGTGTGCCTTTCGAAGCGCTTTAACACCCTCTGGAGCAGCTACTAAACAGACAAACTTAATGTTGCTGGCACCCCGCTTCTTCAAAGCATCGATAGCCATTATTGATGAACCACCCGTTGCTAACATTGGGTCAACAACGAAAATTTGTCGTTGGTCAATATCAGCAGGTAACTTCACAAAATATTCGTGTGGTTCCAACGTCTTTTCGTCACGATACATGCCAATGTGACCAATCTTAGCAGCGGGAATGAGCTTCATAATACCATCAACCATACCAATACCAGCACGCAAAATTGGTACGATGGCAACCTTCTTACCAGCTAAAGTTTTAACCGTTGTTTTCGCAATTGGGGTTTCGATTTCGACATCTTTTAATGGCATATCTCGCGCAACATCGTACGCCATTAACATGGTGATCTCATCAACGACCTCTCGAAAGACCTTCGTCCCGCAATTCTTATCCCGAATAATCGTCAGTTTATGCTGAATCAATGGATGATCCATAACCTGAAACTTGCCCATGTGTTTGACACTCCTTTGGTATTTCTTTCAATTGTACCATGCAAAAGAACCTCTGAAGATAAAAATATAGAAAGAGTCTTAAGAAAGCTGTCTGTTTTTAACCGATAAACGTTGCTAAAACCTAGTGATCAACCGAGTTTATCTCTATTTTCACTCAGGCATATCCAGTCTGCGGAACACAAAGCAGCTCGATTATCGACCAAGTGCAAACGGTCGGCAATCGAGCTGCGGTTATTAAATATGGTAGGTTTACTTAATCAAAGTTTATGGGTGCCACGTACGCGTCAATTGGATGAGCATCCGTCAATGCACGAACATCTTGACGCACCTGCTGCAGAACAGCCTCATCATCATGGTTTTCAATTGCAGTGACGATCAGTTTAGCAACCTGTTTAGCATCATCTTCCTTGAAACCTCTCGTGGTGATGGCAGGTGTTCCCAAACGAATACCAGAAGTCTTAAATGGACTGAGTTTTTCGTTAGGAATTGATTCTTTATTAGTTGTAATCATGACACTATCTAACAACTCTTGCGTTTGCTTACCGTTTAAGTCAGTTTGACTCACATCTAAAGTCATTAAGTGGTTATCAGTTCCACCAGAGACAACACGTACCTTGTCTGCCTCATTAAATACGGCTGCCATTGCTTGAGCGTTTTTAATAATCTGAGCTGCATAATCTTTAAACTCTGGCTGCAGAGCTTCCAGCAAAGCCACCGCTTTACCTGCCACCACGTGTTCTAGTGGCCCGCCCTGCGTACCAGGGAAAACAGCAGAATTAATTTGTTTAGCATACTTTTCCTGCGATAAGATTAGTCCACCACGAGGACCACGCAACGTTTTATGTGTCGTTGTCGTGACCACGTCGGCAATACCAACTGGTGATGGATGAAGACCGGCAGCAACTAATCCGGCAATGTGAGCCATATCAACCATAAAATAAGCACCGACTTCATCCGCAATCGCGCGGAAAGCCTGCCAATCAATCACCCGGCTGTATGCAGAAGCACCGGCAACAATCATCTTAGGCTTAACTTTCAAGGCTAAATCACGAACCATATCGTAATCCAGCAGTTCAGTATCGGGATTCAAACCATAGCTGTAGGCTTCGTAAAGCTTTCCACTGAAGTTAACCTTCGCACCGTGACTCAAATGACCACCGGCATCTAGACCCATACCTAGGATCGTGTCACCTGGCTTTAAGAAAGCAGCGTACGTAGCTTGGTTTGCCTGGGAGCCTGAATGTGGTTGAACGTTCGCATACTCAGCGTGAAAGAGTTCTTTGGCACGTTCAATTGCGAGGTTTTCTACGACATCAATATATTCATTACCACCGTAGTACCGTTTAGACGGATAACCTTCCGAGTACTTGTTTGTCAGTACGGAACCTTGCGCAGCACGAACTGCTGGGGAAACAATGTTCTCGGATGCAATTAACTCAATATTATGCTGTTGACGATCCTGTTCTTGACTAATAGCTTGCCATAACTTCGGGTCTTGTTCTTGATAATTCAACACAATCAGCTCCTTGGCATTTAATATGCCTAAGTTTAACAAATTCAACGTTAAAAAGAAAGGGTCTAGACCTTAAAATACAAACAAAAATAAACGGCTAAGCGACGTCCGTTCGTAAAACACGAACCATCACTTAACCGCTTAGCTTAATCATTCAATAGAGAACTTGTTTTATTTCGTAAAGTGCATACCACCGGCCGATTTATCCAGTCGATTCATGTAAGCTGCACCCAAGCCGGTATTGTCAAAACCCTCGGTAAAAATCACCTTTACCTCAGATTCTAAGTCAAAGTGACGCAATCCAGCAAATAACAAATGTGTCGCGCTTTGAATATCCTCACCCAACGAATAAGTTTCAACGTTTTCAGGAACTGCTAGCTGAGCCAGCACACCATCCGTGGCCATGACCCCAATCGCTTCACGTTGTTTTGAAGCCCAGTCCATCGCTGCTTTAAAATCTTCCGGATGATCAACAATTTCAACCTGAGCACTGGGCGCGTAATGCTTGTATTTCATCCCTGGAGCTTTAGGAATCTCGTTGGCGCCGACGTGATGATGGTCAGCTTTCACGTCACCAATCACTTGTTCTAATTCTGCGACCGTCACAGCACCTGGCCGTAAAATAGTTGGCATCTCGGTAGACATATCGATAATGGTTGATTCCACACCAACCTGAGTTGGGCCGTCGTCAACGATACCCGCAATTTTACCGTTTAAATCATGGTACACGTGCTTAGCTAGTGTTGGGCTAGGCTTACCAGAAGTGTTAGCTGATGGCCCCACGATTGGAATTCCAGCCGTGGCAATCAGTTTGAGCGTCACTTGATTTTTAGGCATCCGAAAGGCAGCGGTATCCAGCCCCCCCGTCACCGTCTTGGACAGCGTTCCTGGCTTCAGTGGCAATACAATGGTCAATGATCCCGGCCAGAATTTCGCCATTAACTGCTTCACTTGATCGGTCAACGGCTGTGCGTAACGTTCCACCATTTCAATCGACGAAACCGTGACGATCAGTGGATTGTCGCTGGGACGTCCCTTAGCCGCATAAACATTGCTAGCCGCCTGTTCGTTGGTGGCATCTGCACCCAAACCGTAGACCGTTTCTGTTGGAAATGCGACTAATTCACCTTGTTTCAACAGCTTAGCTGCTGCTTCAACTTCATCTGATTTAAAAATTTTAGTTTCCATAATCTAATTGCTCCTATTCTTATTAAAGAATGATGCATCTATTTAAACTGTATTCGAACCATCCGATCATGGCCAGCCATGTCCTGACGTACGGTGACAGTTGCATTAGGAAAACGCTGCTCAAAAATCTGACTAACTGCTTGTCCTTGTTGAAAGCCAATTTCAAGAAACACCTGTTTCGCCGTTACGATCCCCTGTTTAAGCTGGTCAGCTAAACGTTCATAAATCGCCAAACCTTGATGATCCGCAAACAGTGCCATAGCTGGTTCACTGGTCAGCACGTCCGCATCCATCTGCGTTTCTTCATCATGCGAGATATATGGCGGATTGCTGACAATTAAATCGAACGAAGAGCCAGCAACGGGGGCTAGTAAGTCTCCCTGAACAGTGGTCACTGAAGCATTTAGCCGATTAATGTTTTCCTGGGCAACCTCCAGTGCTGCCTCAGATAAATCTGAAAGCGTTACTCGCCAATCTGGACGTTGTAATTTTAGAGTAATGCCAATGGCACCACTCCCAGTACCCACATCTAAAACTGATAATTGCGGTTGCTTGTTAGCTGATAGCACCCACTCCACCAATTCTTCGGTTTCTTGTCGCGGAATCAAAACTTTGTCATTAACGATAAAGCTTTCACCATAGAAAGTTGCCGTCCCAATAATGTATTGCGGCGGTACCCCTTCAGCGTATTGGTGAATTGCTTCAACATAGCGGTGTTCCAAAGAAGCCGGCATTGGCTGTCGGTATTTAATAAGCAGGTGAGTCTGATCTAAATGACTGAGCTCCTGTAATAGATAAGTCGCTGCCGACTCATCTAACTGTTTTTCTTTAATAAACAAAGAAGCCCACTTGAGGGCTTCATAGTAAGTGCGATTACTCATTGAGTTGTTCCATCTTTTGCGTTTGATCGTACAGAATCAAAGCATCAATGATATCGTCTAAATCGCCGTTCATAATTTTATCAAGCTTATTCAGTGTCAAGCCGATTCGATGATCAGTTACCCGGTTTTGAGGATAGTTATAGGTTCTAATTCGTTCCGAACGATCCCCAGTTCCCACAGCTGATTTACGTTGTTCGTCGTAGGCACTTTCTTCTTGTTCATGGTAGTAGTTATAAACACGGGCACGTAAAATTTTCATTGCTTTCGCACGGTTTTGCTGTTGTGAACGTTCATCTTGCATGGCAACCACGATACCAGTTGGTAAGTGGGTCATTCGCACAGCAGAACTGGTTTTGTTAATATGTTGACCACCAGCACCAGACGAACGGTAAACATCGGTTCGAATATCTTTGGGATCAATATCGATATCAACGTCTTCAGCTTCTGGCATAACGCCGACAGTAGCAGTTGACGTATGGAGCCGACCAGCTGATTCGGTCACAGGAACCCGTTGTACCCGGTGAGCACCACTCTCATACTTTAGTTTGGAGTAAACTTTGTTACCACTGATCAGCATGACGATTTCTTTAAAACCACCAACTTCAGTCTCGTTCTTATCGACGACTTCGACCTTCCAGCCCTGCTTTTCAGCGTAGCGTGAATACATATCAAAAAGATCAGCAGCAAATAAACTGGCTTCGTCACCACCAGCAGCACCGTGAATTTCCATCACAATGTTTTTATCGTCGTTAGGATCTTTAGGCAATAACAAAATCCGAATCTGGTCTTCCAGCTTTTCCTTTTGCGTTTCTAAGTCCTTAAGCTCATCCTTGACCATGCTGTTCATATCGTCATCAAGTTTTTCATGAAGCATTTCGTTATCTTCATTGATTTGACTGGTGATTTTCTGGTACTTCCGGTAAGCTTCAACCGTTTCCCGCAAATCAGCCTCTTCCTTAGACAATGACATAAACCGCCGGGTATCGGCAATAATCTCAGGATCACTGATCAGTTCGTTGAGTTCATCGTAACGATCAACCAGCGCTTGTAATCTATCAAACATTTGGTCCATTTTAACTCTCCTATTCTTCGCCTAACATATCCATTGGTGGATTATAGTAGTGTCTTCTGCAGACGGGATAATATGACTCATTGCCACCAATTTGAATCTGCTCACCTTCGTAAACCGGTTTATTATCATGAAAACGCAGATTCATCGTTGCTTTTTTCGCACAGAACCAGCAGATTGTTTTCATTTCTTCGAGTTTATCGGCATACAGTAACAAATATTTAGAGCCTTCGAACAGCTCATTGCGGAAATCGTTTTTCAAGCCAAAAGCCATCACGGGGATCTTGAGCTCATCCACGATTTTAGCCAGTTCAAACACGTGAGCTTTGGTTAAAAATTGTGCCTCATCAATCAACACGCAGTTCGCTTTAGGATTGATTTTCTCAACCATCTTAAAGATATCATCATCATGAAAAATTGGCACTGCCTCACGCTCTAATCCAATGCGGCTCGAAACTAGACCCACACCTGAACGATTGTCCGTTCCGCTAGTCATAATAATGACCGGCTTCTTCTGTTCCTCATAATTATGTGCTACCTTCAAAATTTCAATGGTTTTACCACTGTTCATAGCGCCGTACTTAAAAAATAACTGTGCCAATAGTCTCAGTCTCCACTCTTCGCAAATTTCTCATCTATTATAGCGGATTTAGCGTTAAAATTCACCCTCTCCCAATGGATGTTCCCAGTTGAAATCGCTTTTTTGATTAAATCAGCATTGGTTCACCGCTTATTTGGCGGAAACATGGTAAAATATATGCTTAGTGAAATTGAAAAATATAGTTTCTGCTGTCACTGAATGTGGTCACGCAGGACAAGGAGCGAGAAAAATGACTTTTCGAAGTAACGTAGCTGCCTTCGCTGGCAGATCCTCATATTGGTTCCTGCATACCTTTATGAAAGGTGGCAGTTCACTGCCTGGCAAAATCACCACAAAAATCGACCCAGAGATCCTCAAGCATCTGGGACAAAACTACGACGTCATCGTGATTACTGGTACAAACGGTAAAACGTTGACGACCGCCTTAACTGTTCGCGTTTTAAAACAAAAATACAGTCATATTTTAACCAATCCCACTGGTTCCAACATGGAACAGGGCATTGTGACAACCTTTCTTCGGGCACCGAAAGTTAAAGGTGCACGACCAATTGCCGTACTGGAAGTGGACGAGGCCAACGTCATCAAAGTGACCAAGTATATTAAACCCAAGGCGTTCGTCTTCACCAATATTTTCCGTGATCAAATGGACCGTTACGGTGAAATCTACACCACTTATCAAAAAATCATCGACGGTGTTGCTCTAGCTCCTGAAGCAACGATTATTGCCAACGGTGACGCACCAATTTTTCACTCAAAAAACCTGCCAAACCCAATCCTCTATTACGGTTTCAAAAACCAAGAGGAAAAAGACATTAAAGCCAAGCCTAATACGGACGGTGTTTTATGTCCTAACTGCCAGCATATCTTACATTATCGCTATCTGACCTATAGTAATTTAGGTAAATACTTCTGTCCCAACTGCGGTTTTGAACGACCTGAGCTTAAATTTGCGGTCACTGACATTGCTGATCTCACGCCTACTAGTTCTGAATTCGAAGTTGATGGTCATACGATGAAAATTGAAATTGGTGGCCTGTACAATATTTACAACGCCTTGGCTGCCTACGCAGTTGGTCGTTTCCTCGGCGTCACACCTGAACAAATCAATACAGCATTTAGTGAAGATAAGAAAGTCTTTGGCCGTCAAGAAGTCATTCATTTAGACGGTAAGGAAGTCACCTTGATCCTAGTCAAGAACCCGGTAGGCCTTAATCAAGTACTGGATATGATTGCCACTGATAAAAAGCCCTTTTCATTTGTGGGTCTGTTGAACGCTAATTATGCTGACGGTATCGACACAAGCTGGATCTGGGATGGTAACTTTGAAAAACTGCCCCAGTTAAATATCCCGGCTTTCATCACTGGCGGCGAACGATACAAAGACATCACCTTCCGACTAAAGGTTGCTGGCGTTCCTGACGATAAACATCAGGTAGTGCCAGAACTAAAAGATGTGGTCGAAAAGATTAAGACTTTACCAACCGAACACGTTTATGTTTTGGCAACTTACACGGCTGTGTTACAATTACGGAAATTATTAGCCGATCAGGGCTATATCAAGGAGGGTATGGGAGCATGACCTATGAATTAAATGTGGCTCACCTTTATGGCGACCTGATGAATACTTATGGTGATGTTGGCAATATCTTAGCTTTAAACTACTATGCAAAACAAATGGACGTCAAGTTAAACGTGAATGTCGTCAGCCTAGATCAAGACTTTGATGCTGATCAATACGACTTAGCCTTTTTCGGTGGCGGTCAGGATTTTGAGCAAGTGATCGTTTCAAAAGATATTCAGACCAAAAAACAGGCCTTAACTGATTTTATTGAAGATGGCGGTCCAGTGCTGGCCATTTGTGGTGGCTTTCAATTGCTAGGCCACTACTACGTCGACGCCAAGGGCGATAAGATCCCTGGGATCGGTGCGCTTGACCACTACACCCTGTCACAGGATAATCACCGATTCATTGGCGACATTGTGATCAAAAACGAAGAAACGGGTGAAACTTACCATGGCTTTGAAAACCACCAAGGCCGAACTTTCCTAGGCCAAGATGAACGTCCATTAGGTAACGTCATTGAGGGCAAAGGTAATAACGGCGAAGATGGGACTGAAGGTGCCATTTACAAGAACGTTTTCTGCTCCTATTTCCACGGTCCAATTTTGACTCGGAATGGTAACTTGGCTAAGCGGTTATTGGTTGCAGCACTGAAACGCAGCTACCCTGATGCCGATTTGAGCCAGCAAGAAGCCCTACCTATTGCAGCGACTTTCTAGCATTAATCAAACCCATTAAAAAACATCATGATTGATCAGCCGGCACGCTGAAATCATGAT